>NZ_DATBNB010000706.1 GCF_036554565.1 Longimicrobium sp.
GGTCCTTCCAGGTTCCCGCCACGTTGGGCACTTCGGCCTGGCCGCCCAGCACGCCCTCAGTACCCACCTCTCGCGCCACGCGCGTCACTTCGTCGGCGAAGACGGAGAGCCGGTCGACCATGGAGTTGATCACCTCCTTGATCTGCAGGATCTCGCCCGCCGCCTCGACGGTGATCTTGCGCGTCAGGTCGCCGTCCGCGATCGCGGTCGCCACCGCGGACACGTCGCGCAGCTGCACGGTGAGGTTGCCGGCCAGCTGGTTCACGTTGTCCGTCAGATCCCGCCACACGCCGGCGACGCCTTCCACCCGCGCTTGGCCGCCCAGCTTGCCCTCGGTGCCCACTTCCTTGGCCACGCGGGTCACTTCGGATGCGAAGCTGCTGAGCTGGTCCACCATCGAGTTGATGGTGTTCTTCAGCTCCAGCATTTCGCCCTTTACGTCTACCGTGATCTTCTGGCTGAGGTCGCCGTTGGCGATGGCGGTGGAAACCAGGGCGATGTTTCGCACCTGGCCGGTGAGGTTCGACGCCATGAAGTTCACGGAGTCGGTGAGGTCCTTCCAGGTTCCCGCCACGTTGGGCACTTCGGCCTGGCCGCCCAGCACGCCCTCGGTGCCCACCTCTCGCGCCACGCGCGTCACTTCCGACGCAAAGGCGCTGAGCTGGTCCACCATGGTGTTCACGGTGTTGGCGATGCGCAGGAACTCGCCCAGCACCGGCTTGCCGTCGATCTCCAGCGCCATCTTCTGCGACAGGTCGCCGCGCGCCACCGCCGTGATCACGCGCGCCACCTCGGTGGTGGGCGTCATCACGTCGCCGATCAGCTGGTTGATGGCGTTCAGCTTGACGGACCACCCGCCGCCCACCGGGCCGATGGAGGCGCGGTCGGTCATCTGCCCCTGGCGTCCCACCGTGGTGGTGACGCGCACCATCTCGTCGGAGACGCGCTGGTTCAGGTGGGCGATGTCGTTGAAGGTGTCGGCGATCTCCTCCAGCAGGGCGTCGCCGTACACGTCGGGCAGCCGCACCGAGAAGTCGCCGCCCCGCAGCGCGCGCAGCGCCAGCAGCAGCCGGCGCAGCTCGCGGCGGTCGCCGCCCTCGCCGCCGTCACCCCCCGTTCCGTCGCCGTCGCCCGCGCCGATGCGCGCGCGCCCCCGGGGGCGGGGAACGTCACCCGCCACGGGAACCGCGGCCGGCACCGCCGTCGCCGCACCGCCGCCGTTGCCGGCCGCCGCCCGGGCGCGTCCCCGCGCCGGGGCCCCGCCGCCGTTTCCGGTCACGGGCGCGACGTCGGCTGCCACGGGGGGGATGGCAGCGCCGCCGCCGTCCCCCGCCGTTTCGGGCGTCACGGCTGCCTGCGCCGCGCGTCCACGCCGCACGGGCGAGGCAGCGCCGCCGCCGTTGCCAGCCGCGGGCGGGGCCGCGCCAGCCGAAGCCGCCGGGGTTTCGCCGGGTGGGCTGTCCGCGCGTGCGGGATCGGCCAGGCGCCGCCCACGGGGGCGCGAGGCGGGGGAGTTGTCGCCGTCGCCGGAAGCCGGCGGAACGGGGTTGGTGCGGTCGTCACCCTGAGGCACGGGATCAGCTCCTGCGAGGCGGAACGAGGCGAAATGCCGGGGACCGGCGTGCACCCACGCGGGTGCCGCCGGCCGACGCTGCCGTCGATTGATGCGGGATTCCAGGCGAGGAAAACCGCGATTCGTACTCTACCGGATAAAACCTGTAGCGGGAATTAGCATTCCGCGAAGCGCTCGGCAAGTGGATGGCCGGGCGGGAACATGTGGCGGACGCAACCCACGAGCAAAGCTGGTGAGCACGACGCAAGGGATACGCCATGCGGGGAACTGTAGAAATGAGGCGTCGGCGCGGCGGAGCTACGCCGCGGCGCGGGCGCGGCGTCTCTCGCGTGTCGCGTTCCGGCCCCGGAACGTGGGAGTGAGCGCGTGGCAATTGGGGCAGAGGAACCGCAGGTTCTCTCGCCGCAGGTCATGCCGCACGCCGTTGATGTGATCGAGTTCCAGCGGGATGGGATTGCCGCGCCACGTGGTTCGGCGACATTCGGTGCAGCGGCGCTCCAGCACGCCTTCTCGCAGGAGCCGCTGGGCGAGCCACATTGTGTTCTGGTAGTCGCTGTTTTCTACGAGAATGGCGTCGAGCGAGCGGCGGGACTGGAGATTGGTGCGCAATTGCCCCGCCAGGTGGGCGCTTCCGACGAAGTGGGAGATGTCAATGTTGAGCCGGCGGGCGTGCTTGTGGAACGTCTTGTAGTTGTCGCCGCGTCCGTGGAGGTTCAGCCGCATGAGCGCGCCCCGGATCGTGCGTGACGACGCAACGGCGGCCCGGAACTCGGCGTCGGTCCAGGTGAGCGGCTTCCCTGACGGGATCTCGATGCCGAGAGCGGCTGCCCGCTGCTTGATGGCGCGGCAGTTCTTGGTGCCCAACGCGCGCATGACGTCGGCCAGGCACCGCGCCGAGGCGGCGGCGGTGCGCAACTGTTCGTCCGACCAGGCGCGGCGCCCCATGGAGAGCGGTTCTGCGTGCGGTTCGTGTGGGAGCGGAGGGCCGGGGACTCGAACCCCGAAGACCTTTCGGTCGGCTGATTTCAAGTCAGCTGCCTTACCAGTTAGACTAGCCCTCCTCAGGCACAGCCTGATTTCCAAGTATCGAAACGCCGGGCGATCAGGTCAAGGCCCCTCAATCGCCTCCGGTGGATGCCTGCCTGCGGTATGGGCCCGGAAACCTTTGCGGTCCGTGCGGGCCGGGTTATCTTCAACCCGTGGCACCGCCTCACTTTGGTGTTCCGCGGCCCTGTGGCCGACTCGCCGTACGAAGGATCTCCGATCTCCATGCCGAACCTGATGCGTGCCGCCCTCGCGGCGCTCGTCCTTGCCGCCTCGCACCTGGCTCCCGCACCCGCGCTCGCGCAGGCGGGGGAGCGCCCGGTCGTTCTGCCCACGCAGCGCGCCCGTCCGCCCGCGCGCGCCACGCCGGCGCCGGCCGGGACATCGCAGCAGCGCCCGGGCCGTCCTCCGGCGGTCCGCCGTCCCAGGGTTCCGCCCGCGGCAGAGCGCGACACCACGCCGGCTGCCGGACCACTCCGCGAGCGCTGGGCCGACATCAGCGTGCAGACGGCGAACTCGGGGACGTACCACCTTCCCGTAGGCCGCGGCAACTCGGGCCCTTCGGTGCTCCGAGTGCAGGTGCTGCTGAGCCGCGCGCTCTTTTCGACGGGGATGATGGACGGCTACTGGGGGCACAACACCCAGACGGCGGTTCAGTTCTTTCAGTCGCGTGAGGGGCTGCCGGCTACGGGCGTGGTAGATTCCGCCACGTACGCGCAACTGGCGCTCATCGCGGGCGACTCGCAGACCGTCGTTCCGCAGGTGCTGACGGCCGACGACGTGGCCGGCCCGTTCATGCGCATGCCCGAAGACATCTACGCGCAGGCCCGGCTGAGCTGCTCGTGCTTCGAATCGCTTTCCGAGAAGCTGACGGAGCGGTTCCACACGCGCGTGGAGGTGCTGCGCAAGCTGAACCCCGGGGTGACGCTGGATTCGCTCGCCGCCGGGGACACGCTGTACGTGCCGGCCGTCCGCCCCGCCGACGCGCGCGCGGCGGGGGAGATTCGCCAGCTGGTGGTATCGGGAGCCGGCAAATACGTGCAGGCACTGGATGCGAACGGCCGCATCCTCTATCACTTTTCCGCCACGCTGGGCTCCACGTTCGACCCGTCACCGCAGGGCGACTTCGCGGTGACGTCCATCCACGAGAACCCGTGGTGGCACTACCAGCCGAAGCTGCTGGCCCACGTGCCCGACGACCGGCCGAGCGCGCGCATTCCGCCCGGGCCCAACAGCGCGGTCGGCCGCGTGTGGATGAGCCTTTCCGCGCCGCACTACGGAATTCACGGCACCAAGTCGCCGGAGACGATCGGGTACGCGCAGAGCGCCGGGTGCGTGCGCCTGACCAACTGGGACGCGCTGTTCCTGAGCAAGCGCCTGCTGCCGGGAACGCCGGTCACCTTCAGCGACACGCCGCGGCCCGGGGCGGGGCAGCCGGCGGACGCCCGGCGGCCCGTCATCGGCACGCGGGCGGACAGCGCGCGCACGGATTCCACCGCGCGTCCGAGCGCTGCGCCGCGCGACACGGCTCGTCGCACGCCGCCAGCCGCGCGCGACACCGCTCGTCCTGCGACTCCCGCGCCTCGCGACACAGCTCGTTCACCCACGCAGGCGCCGCCCCGCACCACGGCCACGCCGCGTCCAGCGGCGCCGGCAGGCAGTCCGACGCCCGCGCCTCAGAACCCCGCGCCGGTGCCCGCCGCGCCAGCTGCGAGGGATACGACGCGGGGCACACAGCCGGCGGCGCGTCCCTGACGAGTTCCCGACCGAGTTGATGGAGCGCGGGGTGCCGGCCAGTCCGGTGCTCCGCTTTCGTCTCTTCTCCCCCGACGCTCGCAAACCGTCCCGCCACGCGGCCCGAAGGTTGCCTGTCGTGACCCCTAAGCCGCCCGTCCCCCCGGGGCCGGGCGGCTTTCGCCTACACCGCGACACGAGGCACGCAAGTGATGATCATCAAACGAGTTTCACTCGCCGCCCTGGCCGCGCTGGCCGTGGCCGGATGCAAGGACGGCGGCGGAGACGCGCAGGCCAAGGGCGCGCAGGCACGCGAGGTGGACAACGATCCCACGCGCGCTGTCGTAGCGTGGGACCGCCGCGCCGCGCGGATGACGCCCGAGGAGATGGAGCGCGCCCGCATGGACGAGTCGTGGATGGAGGTGGTGCAGCTGGACCCCATCCCCGGCGGGCGGAACGAGCGCCCTAATCCCGAGAAGTGGGAGCAGATCTCCATCGAGTCGGTGAACACCGCGCCGCAGCACGTGCCCCTGTACGGCGACGTGGGCGGCCCGTCGGTGCTGCGCATCCAGGTGATGCTGGACCGGGCGCTGTTCTCGCCGGGGATCATGGACGGGCGCTGGGGAAAGAACACGGCCCAGGCGCTGTACTGGTTCCAGAAGCGTGAGGGCCTTCCCGCCACCGCGCGTGCAGACTCGGCCACCTTCGAACGCCTGCGGTCCGCTTCGGGCAGCCCGGCCGAACTGGTGGTGCGCCGCACGCTGTCTGCGAAAGACGTCGCGGGCCCGTTCACCAAGATTCCCGAAGACGTGTACGAGCACGCCAAGCTGGACTGCTCGTGCTACGAATCGCTCACCGAGAAGCTGAGCGAGATGTTCCACATCACCCCCGACTTGCTGGCCAGGTTGAATCCCGGCGTTCAGATCGATGGGCTGAAGGCGGGGCAGACGGTGAACGTACCCGCCGTCCGCGACGAGAACGCGGCGGGGCGGGGGCAGCAGGTGGCCAAGCTGGTCATCTCCGGACGCGGGACGTACGTGCACGCGGTGGACGCCAACGGCCGCGTCGTCTACCACTTCCCGTCTACGCTGGGCGGCAAGTACTCGCCGTCGCCCACCGGCAGCTACCGGGTGACGCACGTCACGCAGGACCCGTCGTGGCACTACCAGCCCGACATCCTGGTGGGCGTGCCCGATCATGAGCCGGACGCCATGATCCCCAAGGGGCCCAACGTGGCGGTGGGAACCGTGTGGATGGCGCTTTCGGAGCCGCACTTCGGCATCCATGGCACGGCGGAGCCGCAGACCATCGGCTACGCTTCGAGCAACGGGTGCGTGCGCCTGACCAACTGGGACGTGGAGTTCCTCAGCCGCCACATCCGGCCGAACACGCCGGTGGAGTTCCGCGACATCATGGGGCAGAAGCAGGCGGAAGACCCGGCGAACGCCGAGTCGTCCAGCGGCTCGGCGTCCACCAGGCCGTCGTCGCCGTCCGCGCCGGCCGCGGCCGC
This sequence comes from Longimicrobium sp., assembly GCF_036554565.1. Lineage (NCBI taxonomy): Bacteria > Pseudomonadati > Gemmatimonadota > Longimicrobiia > Longimicrobiales > Longimicrobiaceae > Longimicrobium > Longimicrobium sp. The sequence continues at coordinate 5,862 of NZ_DATBNB010000706.1, forward strand.
GCGTCCGACGCCTGAAAAGAGCAGCAGCGGCTCCAGCGCGGCGGCCGGGCGCACGTCTACCCGCCGCGAGGGAACGACCACGCCCAGCCGCGCGGACACGGCCTCTCGCTCCCGCACCACCCGTGAGCGCGCGCGCTCGGACAGCGGCGCCCGCTCGCGTCCGACGACGACGGAGCCGGCCAAGCAAGACGAGCACGCGGGTCACACTCCGCGGTAACCGCTTCGCCCGGAGCTTTCGATTCGACCGCCCTCCTCGCACGATGCGCGGGGAGGGCGGTGTTCGTCGAACGGCTGCCGGCTGCGGCGTGCGCCGACGGAGGCCCTGGATTGGAGTGGCGGCTGGTTCGGCGGGTGGCGCGGAGTGTGTGGCGGATCCCTCAGTCGCTGCCGTCTGCGGTGCGGGGTCGGGTTCGCCTTGGCCGCTCCATCGGGATGACATTGGTGCTGTCCACCGGCTCCATCCCTGGCGGATGGTGGCATAGTGCGCCACCTGCGGAGAAGCTGCGGATGCAGTCCGCGAAGGCGGACTTCGGGCCTTTGTTGCCGCGACTTCAGTCGCCCCGGCACGGACTTGGGGGCCGGGCATGTCGATTGCGCGATTGCGCCCGGTTCGATGGACGATGCACCCTGAATTCAGAACGTGATGCCTGATCGCCAGACGTTGCACCCCGCATTCAACGGAGCCGCCGGATGAGGCCGGGATTCGAACGGCTGATGGTCGGCCGGCTGCTGGCCGGGCGCTACGAGGTGCTGGAGCCCATCGGCCGCGGCGGAATGAGCCTGGTGTTCCGCGGGCTCGACACCACGCTGGGCCGCGAGGTGGCGGTAAAGATCGTTTCGTTGGCCCAGTCGCCGGACCAGGTGCTCCCCAACCTGCGGGAACGCTTCCGCCGCGAGGCCGCGTCCGCCGCCCGGATCCAGCATCCCAACGTGGTCGGCATCTTCGACTACGGGACGGACCCGGAGCTGGAGCTGGACTTCATCATCATGGAGCTGCTGACCGGCCGCGACCTCAAGGAGGAGCTGCGCCGCAACCCCGTGCTCCCGCAGCCGGAAGCGCTCCGCATTCTGATGGACGCCGCGCGCGGCATCGCTGCGGGGCACCGCGCCGGGATCATCCACCGCGACGTGAAGCCGGCCAACATCTTCCTGGCCGGCACGGACGAGATCGAGGCGGTGCGCATCCTGGACTTCGGCATCGCCAAGCCGCTGGGCGACGACCCGGAGCACGCGCTGACCACCATCGGCCACCTTCCGCACTCGCCGGCGTACGCGTCGCCGGAGCAGATCGTCGGCACGACGCAGCTCACGGCCACCTCCGACGTCTATCAGCTGGGGCTGATCGGCTACGAGCTGCTGGCCGGCCAGCGCCCGTACAACGAGCACGAGCGCACCCGCGTCCGCGCGGGCGAGGATGTGCCGCTTCCACGCACGCCGGCGTGGACGGCCGTGTCTCCGGCGCTATGCGACGTCATCAATACGGCGCTGCGGCTGAACCCCGAGGAGCGCCATCCCGACGCCGCGGCCTTCATCGAGGCCTTGGCCGCCGCGCAGTCGGATGATGGGACGGCCTATCACCCCGGCTCCGCGCCCTTCGCCGCCACCGTGGCCGAGGACGCGCCTGTCCTGGTAGCCGACGACGCGGCCGCCCCGGTGCCCGAGACGGACTCGACGGCGCTGGTGAGTGGCGTTGCGGGGGTGCCCGTGATCGCGCCGTCGGTGGCGCCGCCTCCCGCCGTCCACGCGGCGGATGGATTGGCGCCTGCCGGCGTGCCCGCCAGCCGGCCGGCTCGAAAGTTCGCGGTGCCCGGGACGCCGGTGATGTGGATCGTGCCGCTGCTCCTGCTGCTGGCCGTCGCCGTCTGGGCCTCGCGCCGGGGCGGGTCGGATGCGCCAGCGGTGGCGGCTGTGGCGCCGGACTCCGGCCAGCTGGCCGCGCTGGATGGCGAGTTCCTGAAGCTGCAGGGCGCCGTCGGTGCCCGCGCCGTGGCGGAGGCGCCACCCCCGCAGTCCGCTGGCAATGCGCCCAACACCCCGGGGGGCACACCCGCGGGCACCCCGGCCAGCGACACGGACGTGCTGACGCGCGCGAAGGTGGAGATCGAGCAGAACGTCCGCGCGCTGAACCAGGCGTGGGTGGACGGCGACGTCCGCGAGCACGTGCGGTACTACGGAAGCCGCGTGGACTACTACAACTCGCGCCGCCTTCCCCGGTCGGGCGTGTACCGCGACCGCGTGCGCGACGCGAAGCGCTACGAGAGCCGCGCCATCACGCCGCACTCCATCAGCGTGCAGTTCCTGGAGCCGGACCGCGCCCGGGTGCTGATGGACAAGGAGTGGGTCTTTGGCGGAGACGGGCAGACGCGCCGCGGGCGGGGGATGCAGGAGTACATCTTCAAGCGTGACGAGGACGACGGAAAGTGGTACGTGGTAAGCGAGCAGCTGCTGACGAGGAACGAGGAGAACAGCAGATAGAACCAGCGGTAACTACGGTAAAAACGATCGGGGCTGATCGGCGCTTCCCGCGCGATCAGCCCTTTCCGTTTCCCTTGCCTTTTCCGTTTCCACCGCCTCCGTTGCCGCGTCCCTGGCCCCGATTGTCGTTGCGATGTTCGCGCGCGTGCCCATCATCCCTGCCGCGCGAATCGTCGCGTCCGCGGCTCTCGTCGCGCCCCCGGGACTCGCTGCGGACGACGGGCCTGGGCGCTGGTGCCGCGGGCGCGCTGCGGACGACCGTGCGAGGCGTCGATCCGCCGGTGGACGCGGACGAGGAGGCGGCCGATTCGCGCTCGTTCTCCGGCTCGTCCTCCCCACCCTCGTCGGAGGGCACGAGGCCGGGGAGATCGGTGGTGGCGACGCGGCTGGGAATGGTGATGCGGCTCGCCAGCACGTAGCCGTTCTCGAACCTGCCCTGCACCTGCACCGAGTCGCCCGGGGTGATGGCGGAGGCGGCGGCCTGGCCCCCGTCCGTACCCACCAGCTCCGTCGTCGGCCCGACGATCACGCGCAGGTCCGGGAGGGACGCGTTTTGCGGGCGCAGCAGCATGGCGCCGCTCTCCGCTGCCCAGCCGAGCACGGCGCCACCCGCATCAACGGTCTCCGGAACGCTGCCCTCCGGCGCCATGCGGATGCCGTTCACCACCACCGCGTCGGCCCCGTCCAGCTCGATGGAGCGCGGAAAGGCCAGCCCCGACGCCTCGTCGACGCGCAGGCCGTGCAGCGTCAGCGTCGATCCTTCAGGCAGGCTGCCGACGTTCAGCACGCCAGCCGTGTCGCTGCCGCGCATCAGCCGCATGCTCGCCGGGCCGGGCACCAGGCCGGCGATGGAGAAGCCCGCCGTGTCGGCTTCTGCGCTGCGCTCCGCCTCCACCACCCATATGGACGTGGGCGAGCCGGCGCCCGGGGCGAAGTTTCCCGCCACCGTCGCGCCCTCGTCGCCGCCGCACGCGGCCAGGAGCGCCAGGAGTACCAGTCGAATCCTCATGCAGACCGGGTCGGGCACCATCCGTGCCGCCGAGCCGCCCGCCGTCAGCCACGCGGCCCGGCCTTGCGGCGGATATGGATCACCTTCTCGATCGTGGCGTGCACCTCGCCCGCACGGTCGGCCAACTCCACGACATACGTGCGATCGACGGTGGGTGCGGCGGCCAGGGCTTCACGGATCGTGTCAAGCTCGGCCTCATCCAGCGTGAAGCGGGCGTACAGGGTATCGCGGCCGGGGCGGCGGAAGCGGATGGAAGCTGCCTTGTCCCACACGGCGTAAGCGGGGCCCAGGTTCTTGATCAGCATCAGCATGTAGACGGGGTCCACCGCGCCGTACATGCTGCCGCCGAAGATGGTGCCCACGTAGTTGCGGGTGCGCCAGCTCAGCGGCAGGCGGATGCGGATCTCGCGGAAGTCGCTGGCGATGTACTCGATGCGCGCGCCGGTGCCGCGGTACGCCGGAAAGAAGTTGTAGCCCCAGCGCAGCAGGCGGGTGTGGTTGGATTCAGGCATCGGCGCCGGGGGGCAGATCAGAGGGAGGACGGGCTGGTGCGGGGCTGCAGCCGCGGCTTGGGTGCCCGCTGCCGCGCCCAGGCTGAAAAGCACTCCGCGGTTAGATCCTTCGGCCCGCGAGGGGTGTGCTACGGGCTGCTCCGGTGCGCCTGGGCCTCAGGATGACAGGGCTTTGAGGCTGGGGCGAGCAGGCAGAAGTACCGCTGCTGCCATGACAGGACTCCGGTCGCGCCCGACAGCCGGGGACACCCCGCCGCAAGCCAGTCCGCGAAGGCGGACTTCGTGTGCTTGTTGCAGCGACTTCAGTCGCCCGTGCCGGGGGTGTCCAAGGTGCCCAAGGTGCCCAAGGTGCCCGGGGTGCCCGGGGTGCCCGGGTGCCCAGGGTGCCCAGGGTGCCCAGGGGTGAGC
>NZ_DATBNB010000707.1 GCF_036554565.1 Longimicrobium sp.
GCTGCCCTCACCCCCGGCCCCTCTCCCGCAAGCGGGAGAGGGGAGAATTCGATCGCGCTTCGGCCGAGGCCGGCGCGGGGGTCTGTCATCCTGAGCCCCAAGCGCACCGGACCGGCCCGTACTCCAGCCTCTGCGGGGCGAAGGATCTAACCGCGGACACCTCGACGCTCGGGCGCGGCAGCGGGCACCCAGACCCGAGACGCGGCCGGAGCGCCGAACGACGGAGTGTGGCGCACGCCGCGGCGCCCCCCATCCCCAACCCTTCCCCCGCAAACCCCGCGGGGGAAGGGCGCCAGTCTCGTGCGTCTGCGCCGCGTGTCAGCGCGGCGGCCGGATGCAGTCCGCGAAGGCGGACTTTGGGCCGTCGTTGCCGCGACTTCAGTCGCCCCAGCTGGGCCGTGGCCCGCGTAGTGTCGAGGACGGGTGAGGGCCCCGCGGAACTACGCCAGCAGCACCATCCCCAAGCCGATCGCCGCGCCGCCGACGAGCGTCACGCGCACGTTGTCGTCCACGGGAAGCGGGGCGAACTCCACCGTGGCGGCGACGAGCGCCCCGAACGCGGCGGCCGCGAACGGGACGGACGGGGCCACCAGGCAGACAGCTCCCGCCACCGCGAGGTCCGTCACCAGCCCCGCCGCGAACCCCTCCCAGCTCTTGCCCCACGACGTGCGGTGCCGCCCCCACCGCTTGCCCACCAGCGCCGCCGCCGCGTCGCCCAGGCCGTTGAAGAGCATCGCGGCCACGGCCACGGGCTTGGGAAACAGCACCAGCGCGGCGGCGTACGCGACGGCCATGTACGTGGCCCCGGCGAGGCCGTGCCGCTCGTGCGTGCGCAGCATGGTGCGCGTGCGGCGAAGGAACTGGTAGCGGAAGCCGCGGTGCTTGTGCCGCGCCAAGTCGATCCCCAGCGCGATGGCGGCACCGGGCAGCAGCACCGCCAGCGCCACCGGGCGCGGCACCACCCACACCAGCAGGGGCAGCACCGTCGACGACATGTGGATCGCCTTCCGCGTCAGCTCGCGCTTCATGCCCGGCCCGTGGCGGAATGAGTCTCACACATGCGGGGCTGCCCCCTCGCGCAGGAACCCGAGCAGCAGCTCGTTCACCCGGTCGGGAAACTCCTCCATCACCCAGTGGCTCGCCTCCGGAAGGTGCTCCACGCGAACGCCGGGCACCCACTTCTCCAGCCCGTGCGTCAGCCGTACCGACAGCGCCGGGTCTCGATCACCCCAGATCACCAGCGTAGGCAGCGCGATCTTGCGAGAGCGTGGCGACGAGTGGCGCGCCGCCGCGCGGTAGTAGGCGAGCATGGCCTTGATGGCGCCCGGGCGCGCGGCGGCCTCTCGGTACAGCTGGATGTCCTGGTCGGTGAACGCGCCGGGCTGCACCGCCTCGCCCCGGAAAATGCGCTCGAGCAGCGCGAAGTCGCCCCGGCGGAACGCGGCCTCGGGGAGGATTGGCAGCTGGAAGGCCGCGGCGTACCACGACCGCAGCATCTGGTCGGGCGTCATCAGCTCCCGCGCGAAGGCGCGTGGGTGCGGCGCGTTCAGGATGACCAGCCGGTCCACGTGCTCGGGCGCCAGCATCCCCATCCACCAGGCGATCACCCCGCCCCAGTCGTGGCCGACCACGTGCGCCTTGTCCGCACCCAGGTGCCGCACCAGCCCCACCACGTCCGCCACCAGCTGCTCTGTGCGGTACGCCGCCACGCGCGCGGGCTTTTCCGACATGTTGTAGCCCCGCAGATCGGGCGCCACCACGCGATAGCCTGCGGCGGCCAGCGCGGGGATCTGCCAGCGCCACGTCCACCAGAACTGCGGAAACCCGTGAAGCAGCACCACCAGCGGCCCCTCGCCTGCCTCCACCCAGTGCAGCCGGACGTTGTTCACCACCGCCTCGTGGTGCGTCCACCCTTCCCCGCCCGCCGTCGCCGCTGCCGTCGTCATCGCTCGTCCCAGTTGCCATCGTGTTCGCGTCTACGCATTGTACCAGCAACGACGGGGCCGGATGATCCTCCAGGCGCCCCGTTCGTTCTCCGCGACCTCCGCGCTTTTCGCGTGAGAGTCGTCACGGTCCGGCCGGCAGGAACGTTCCACCCGAAGCATCCAGCCATCTCCAAGGAGAACGAGAATGCGCGCAATCCCCCGATCGGCAACCCGGATTGGCCTCGCCCTGTTCTGCCTGCTGACCGCCGCGTGCGCCCCGACGGCCGTGGGCGCCGCCGGCGGCATCGGCTACACGGGACGCGGAGCCACGGCGCTGGTGCACGCACAGGTTCCCGAGGTGTTCGAGTCCACCGCCGCCGTGTTCGAGGAAATGGGCATCGAGCTGACGGACCGCCAGGGCCGGCCCGGCCGCGGCGGCTCGGCGATCGGCAACGACATTACCATCAACGGCCGGCGCGGCGCCGCGGAGGTGGTCGTGGGGATCGAGCGCGAGACCAACGCGAGCTCCGAGGTGTTCGTCCAGGTGCGTGAAGGCAGGGCCGACTACAACCGCGAGCTGGCGGGCGAGATCCTGGCGCGCATCGTCGCGAAGCGCTAAGCGGTTGGTTGACAAACACTTGGCACGCTGATAGATTCATCGCGTGACGGCGTAGAGAGCTTCACGTTTGAGCCGATAGTTCTGAAGCCGGGGCCTGAGCCCAAGGCAGACGCGGAGTCTTGATTGACATCGCGGAAACCGAGGGGATGGCACCCACCGATACCCCAAGTATCTGGCTTCAAACACACTCTCTGCGTTGTCCATGGCCGCGGGGTGGAGCAGCCTGGTAGCTCGTCGGGCTCATAACCCGAAGGTCGCGGGTTCGAATCCCGCCCCCGCTATGTGAAAAGCGCCTCCGTGCCGATTCGTCGGCGCGGAGGCGCTTTCTTTGTGCGGGTCCATCAGTCGACGCGGGATCAGCGGATCACGAGCGGATGCGCGTGGAGAAGTCCGGTGCGTGGATGGCGGCTTGGGCGCGCTCGTTGACCTGGAACTTCGCACGCGCCTGCTCCAGCGGCAGATCCGTGTCCAGCAGCCCGTGGTCCATCGCCAGCTTGTCGGAGTAGCCGGGAAGCACCACGCGCACGCCGAACGGAATCTTCTCGGTGGCAATGCGGTTCACCGGCTCCAGGATGCTGGTCGTACAGTTGTTCCAGAGCGTGTTGTAGAACTCGGGCTCGCGCTCCAGACGCTGCGCGTGCTTCATCATGTCCACGAACAGCGCGCGGGCCTGGTCCGGCGTCGCCTTGGCGGGATACAGGTAGACGGCGTCCTTCCACGTCACCGCGCGCACGCCGATCACGTCGCGCTCCTCGGCGATGACGTAGATCACCTCGAACCGCCGCAGCAAGCCCTTCCAGATGGAGTACTCCTCACCCGCCTCCCGCCGCGCCTCCACCGACACGCTGACGAACTGCCCGTCGGAGAACTCGAACGACAGAAAGGTGTGCGCCGGCCCGCGCCAGTCGGTGTTGAAGGGCGACAGGCCGAACCACACGCGCTTCATCCGGCCCAGGTCGTAGGTGCGGTCGCGGTACCCGGGGGTGAAGTCGGTGGCAGAGCGAAAGGTGAAGTCGCGCACGTTCCTCACGTGCACGCGGCTGCCGTCGAAGGCCACGCTCGGCAGCACGGCCTGCTCCGGCCGCCACACCCGCTCGTGCGACGGCCGCGTGTTCCGCCACCAGAGGATGCCGCCCAGGAGTGCCATGCAGAGTCCTACGAGGAGCGCGGTGCGCAGCCGTCGGCGAAGCAGAGAGGATCGTGCAGCCACGGGTGTCTCCAAACGCTGGACGGGAGAGAGCGCCGGCCCTCTCCCGCCCTGTTCCATCCCGCCGGGCGCGTCCCTCAGCTCAGCAGCCGCAGGGGCATCACCAGGCACAGGTAGTCGGGCGTGTCCTCGTTGCCGATGGGCTGCATGGTGGCGGCGCGCTCCGGTGCCTTGAAGCTCATCTTCACCTCGTCCGTCGGCATGTAGCGCAGCAGCTCCAGCAGGTACTGCGCGTTGAAGCCGATCTCCAGCGGGTCGCCGTCGTACTCCACCGGCAGCTCCTCGGTGGCGGTGCCCACGTCGGGGGTCTCCACCGCGAAGCGCAGCATGGGCCCGCCCAGCGACAGGCGAATGCGGTGCGTCTGGTCGCTCGCCACGATGGCCATGCGCCGCACGGCCGCCTGCAGCGCGCCCTTGTCGGCCACCATCGACTTGTCGTTGTCCTTGGGGATGACCTGCTCGTAGTTGGGGTACGGCCCCTCGATCAGCCGCGTGAAGATCTGCACGTCGGTGCCGCGGAAGCCGATGTGGTTCTCGCTGCGCCCCACCTCCACCGTTTCGTCCGGCCGGAACAGGCGCTGCACCTGCCCCAGGGCCTTGGGGTGAACGATGAAGTCGCCCGGCGGCACCGCGGCGGCGCCGTTTTCCACCGACAGCGTCATCTTGGCCAGGCGGTGTCCGTTGGTGGCCACCATCCGCATCTCGCCCTCGCCCAGCTGCCAGAGCACCCCGTTCAGGATCGGCCGCGTCTCCTCGGTCGACGCGGCGAACGACACGTGGGTGATCAGCCGCTGCAGTTCCTGCCCGGTGACGCGCCAGCTCTCGACGAAGTCCACCTTGGGAAAGGCGGGAAACTCGTCGCGGGGCAGCCCGTTCAGCCGGTACTTGGTGCGCCCGCTGGTGATCTGGATGGCGTCGCCCTGCGTGCCGAACTCCACCGTGCCGGGAAGCTCGCGGGCAATCTCCTGGAGCTTCTTGGCCGGCGCGGTGATGGCGCCCGCCTCGGCGACGTCGGCGGCCACCCGCACCGACACCGCGGTGTCCAGGTCGGTACCGCTCATCCTGACGGCGCCGTCCTCGGCCTCGATCAGGATGTTCGACAGCACGGGAAGCGTGGTGCGGGTGGGAATGCTGCCCGCCACCGCGCCCAGCCCCTGCTGCAGGTTTTCACGCGTGATCGTGAATCGCATACGTCGGTCGCCAACGCTCGAGGGTGACCCGTTCTCCACGGGGAAGGGTTCTTACCACCATATAGATATCCAATCTAGTATTGGTAGTAGAGGGTGTGGATCTGTGGATACCGCCCCTCGCGCCCTACCAACCTGTGCTCTCGCAACCACCTGAACCGGTTCGGACTCTGTGGATTGAGGATGTGGAGAACTGCCCGATTCCCCACGCCGTCCCCATTCCCACACCCGCGCCCGGTACTCCACAACTTCTCCACGAACTTCCCACACCGGTTGTCCACGGTGTTTTCCGGCGTCCCTCCGTCCGGATCCAGGCCGCGACCGGACAGGGTTGACGCGTCTCTGCCGGGATCGGTCTGCCGACTACACGGGCGAATGAATTCGCTGCAACAGGCACACGATGTCCACCTTCGTGGACTGCATGCTCTCGTGTACCCTTGGCTGTCGTGCGCGCCCGCGGCACCGCGAGAGTCCCCGCCGATGCAAAGGCCGCAGCGTGCAGCGTCTGGGCACCTCCCGAAGCGCCGCGGACTGGCTCCCTTCCCCCGCGCGGTTTGCGGGGGAAGGGCAGGGGATGGGGGGCGCCGGCCCTCGCACCGGAC
>NZ_DATBNB010000708.1 GCF_036554565.1 Longimicrobium sp.
CTTCGCTCGGGGTTCGCTTAACTGCCTCGCAGGCTCCGGGAGCCCCCTCCCCCCGGCCCCCGTCCCCCGCAGCGCAGGGGAGGGGGAGACCTGAACCGCGCTCCGGCCGGGCTCGCGCACTCGACCGTGCGTGCAGTCCGCGAAGGCGGACTTCGTGCCTTTCCAGCTGCGGTTTCGATTCACCCGCCATGACGAAGGCCGAGACCTCGGCGACGATAACCGCTGCCGCGCCCTAGCTGGTACGTGGCCGCGGCGAGATCCTTCGGCCCGCGAGGCCTGTGCTACGGGCAGGTGTGGCGCGCTTGGGCCTTTGGATGACAGTAGTCCGGCGCGAGCGGAGGAAAGGGTGGCGCGCCACACTGGCTCCCTTCCCCCGCGCAGTTTGCGGGGGAAGGGCTGGGGATGGGGGGCGCCCGCCCGAGCACCAGGCCTGCCTTGTCGCACTCAACCCGAAGTGTACACCCTCTCCCGCTTGCGGGAGAGGGTCGCACGCGTGTCAGCGCGGCCGGGTGAGGGCCGCCTCGGAGGCGAGGGTGCCGCGGCGGATGGTGCTCCGGTATATTGTATTCATCCTCCCAGCCCCAGGTCCGCGCGGGGCCGCACGACGCCGCCCCGCGCCTTTCATCCCACAGGAGAGACGCAACCCATGCGACGTACCCTGTCCGCGGCGCTCGTGGGCGCGGTGGCCGCCGCCGGCGCGCTGAGCGCCCAGGAGCAGCCACACGCGTTTCGCGGCGCCACCCTCCTCCCCATCGCCGGCCAGCCGATCCAGAACGGCGTGCTCGTGGTGCAGGGCGGAAAGATCACCGCCATCGGCGGGGCCGACACGCCCATTCCCGCGGGCGCCGTCGTCCACGACGCGAGCGGCAAGACCATCATGCCCGGGCTGGTGGACACGCACTCGCACATCGGCGGGGGCGACGGCGGCGACCGCTCGACGCCCATCCATCCCTCCGTGCGCATCCTGGACGCCATCGACGCGCGCGACGACGGCATTCAGAAGGCGCAGGCGGGCGGAATCACCACCGCCAACGTGATGCCCGGCTCGGGCCTGCTCCTGAGCGGCCAGACCGTGTACCTGAAGCTGCGCGACGGCAACGACATCTACGACCTGGCCTACTGCCAGGACGTGCTGCGCGACATCTGCGGCGGGATGAAGATGGCCAACGGCACCAACCCGCGCGGCGAGCCGCCGTTCCCCGGCACGCGCGCCCGCGCCGCGTCCATGATGCGCGAGCGGTTCGTCCGTGCGCAGGAGTACCGCGACAAGGCGCGCCGCGCGGGCGGGATGGACAAGGTGACGCCGCGCGACCTGGAGATGGAGGGGCTGGTGGAGGTGCTGGACGGGCGCCGCACGGTGCACTTTCACACCCACCGCGCCGACGACATCCTCACCGCGCTGCGGCTGGCCCAGGAATTCGGATTCCGCATCGTGCTCCATCACGTCAGCGAGGCGTGGAAGGTGGCCGACGACATCGCGCGTTCGGGCGCGTCGTCGTCCATCATCGTCGTCGATGCGCCGGGCGGAAAGCTGGAAGCCATCGACACCCGCTACGAGAACGGCGTGGCGCTGGAGCGTGCGGGCGCCTTGGTCGCCTTTCACACGGACGATGGCATCACCGACAGCCGTTGGTTCCTGCGCCAGGCGGGGCTGGGCGTGCGCGCGGGGATGTCGCGCGAGCGGGCGCTGGAGGCCATGACCATCGCCGGCGCGCGGATGCTGGGGCTGCAGGACCGCGTGGGCACGCTGGAGCGCGGCAAGGACGCCGACTTCGTGGTCCTTTCCGGCGATCCGCTCTCCGTCTACACCCGCGTGGAGCAGACCTGGGTGGAGGGGAGCAAGGTGTTCGACTTCGCGGATGCCAACGACCGCATGTACGCCGTCGGCGGCTTCGGCGTGTTCCGCGACGGGGCCGCGCACGCCCACGAAGGCGAGGAGGGCCACTGATGCGCACGCTGACGATTCTCGCGGCCGCCGTGTCCGCCATCGCGCTTCCGCTGCACGCGCAGGTGGCGGTGCGGGGCGAGACGGTGTACACGATGGCCGGCGCCGCCATCCGCGACGGCGTGGTGCTGATCGGCGCCAAGGGCAAGATCGAGCGCGTGGGCCCCGCGTCCGAGGTGCAGGTGCCGGCGGGCTATCGCGTGCTCACCGGCCGCGTGGTGACGCCCGGGCTGGTGGACGCGCACTCGGTCGTCGGTCTGGCCGGCGCGCTGGGGCAGGCGCACGACCAGGACCAGCTGGACCGCACGGATGCGCTGCAGCCCGAGCTGCGGGCCATCGACGCCTACAACGCCCGCGACGAGCTGGTGTCGTGGCTCCGCGGCTTCGGCGTGACGACGGTGCACACGGGGCACGGGCCGGGCGCGCTGATCAGCGGGCAAACGATGATCGTCAAGACGCGCGGCGACGACGTGGGCGACGCGCTGGTCGACACGGCGACGATGGTGGCGTTCACCCTGGGGCCCTCCGTCGGGCAGAACTTCCGCAACGCCGGCACGCGGGCGCGGGGGATGGCCCTGGTGCGCACCGAGCTGATCCGGGCGCTGGAGTACGCCCGCAAGCAGCGCGCGGGCGATGCGCAGCCGCGCGACCTGGGGCACGAGGTGCTGGTGCGCGTGCTGAACCGCGAGATGCCC
>NZ_DATBNB010000709.1 GCF_036554565.1 Longimicrobium sp.
CAGGGGAGGGGGAGACCTTCGCGCCGGGTGCGGCTGGGTGTCGCTCGCGCCTTGGGCAGGCCCCTCCCCCCGACCCCCTCCCCCGGCAAACTGCGCCGGGAGAGGGGGGGCACGGCAGCTCAGGTGCGCCCGTAAGTCCGCACGGGCACACCAGTTGTCATCCTGAGGCGCAGGCGCACCACAATCGCCTGCGGCACACCTCACGCGCGCCGAAGGATCTAGCCTGCGCCACCTCTGAGCCCGGGCGCGGTAGCGTCACGAAAGCCTGCGCCACGATGCCGTTCTCCCCCTCTCCCCACGTAGATTGTGCGGGGAGGGGGCCGGGGGGTGGGGCGCCGTGAACATCGCCGCGCGCCTGAGCGAGCGCGCCGCCCGGCATCCGGAACGGCTCGCCATCGTGGAGGGCGCCGGGCGACGTACCAGTCGGACAACCTTTGGCGAACTGGATCGGCGGGTGCGCGCGCTGGCGGGTGGACTGGCCCACCGCGGCATCGGCCCGGGGGACTCGGTGCTGCTGTTCGTGCCGATGTCCGCCGACCTGTACGTGGCGCTGCTCGCCTGCCTGCATCGCGGCGCCACGGCGGTGTTCGTCGACGCGTGGGCAGACCGGCGGCGGCTGGATGCGGCGGTGCGCATCGCGAACCCCAGGGCGTTCATCGGCTCCCCCAAGGCGCACCTGCTGCGGCTGGTGAGCCCCGCCGTGCGGCGCATCCCCATCCACCTTGTTGCGGGCGGGCGGCTTCTCTCACTTCAGCGCTACGAGGCGGGCGGGGCGGGGGACGCGATCGTGGTCGATGCCTCCGCGCCCGCGCTCGTCACCTTTACGACGGGTACCACGGGCGCGCCCAAGGCGGCGGCGCGTTCACATGAGTTCCTGTGGGCGCAGCACCTGGCGCTCGCGGCGCACCTGCGCCCGCGTGAGGGCGACATCGACATGCCCACGCTGCCCGTCTTCGTCCTGAACAACCTGGCGAGCGGCACTCCGAGCATCCTCCCCGACTTCGACCCGCGCCGCCCGGCCGAGATCGACCCCGCGCGCATCCATCGCCAGATGCTGGACGAAGGCGTCACCACAAGCAGCGGCTCCCCCGCGTTCTACGACCGCCTGGGCCGATGGTGCGCCGAGACGGGCAATCGCATCGCGCTGCGCGCGATGTTCACCGGCGGTGCGCCCGTCCTTCCGCCGCTCGCCCGGCTCCTGGCGGCGGTGGCGGATGGTGACATCGGCGTGGTCTACGGCAGCAGCGAGGCCGAGCCTATCGCCGGCATCGACGCGCGCGAGATGCTCGCCGCGATGGAGCGGGGGATCGAGGCCGAGCGGCCGGAGGGGATCTGCGTCGGCGAGCCGGTGCCCGAGATCGATGTGAAGCTGCTCCGCCCGCACGATGGGCCGATCACCCTGGGCACCGATGGCATCGCGGGATGGGAAGCCGGACCGGGCGAGGTGGGCGAGGTGGCGGTCGCGGGATCGCACGTGCTCGCCGGCTACCTGAACGATCCCGAGGCCGAGCGCCTGAACAAGATCCGCGACGGCGGCCGCGTGTGGCATCGCACCGGCGACGCGGCCTGGATGGACGGGCAGGGCAGGCTCTGGCTGATGGGCCGCGTCGGCGAGCGGGTGCGGCGCGACGGGCAGACGTGGTGGGGCGGAGCGGCGGAGGCGCGGGCGCTGGATGTGCCTGGCGTGCACCACGCCGCTTACCTCGGCGTCGCCGATCCGGAACTGGGGCAGCGCGCGGTGCTGTGCGTCGAGACGGTGTCCGGCGCGCTCACCCGCGCCGAGCAGGACGCGATCCGCGCCGCCCTCGGCCCCATGCCGCTGGACGAGATCCGCGCCATGCGGCGCATCCCCCGCGATCCCCGCCACGCATCGAAGACAGACACCGCGGCGCTCCGCCGGCTGCTGGACGGACACAGCGGCTGATCGCCGCCTAGCGCGCATCTTGCCGCTGCCCCGCGGCGCGCGCACATTAGCGCCGCCGCGGCCTGGCCCGGCCCTGACGACCGAAAAAGCGATCCATCCAGAGGAGATCATGGTGAACACCGCCGCGACCACCGCGGACGGGCTGGAGCTGTTCTCCCGCCCGGCCGTTCGCTCGTTGCTGGAAGAAGTCCGTGAGTCCGTCCGCGTGAGCGACGCAGGCGCGTTCGAGCTGGTGAGCGCCGATGCGCTGCGCGCGGACGGCATCGACCGCCTGGCCCACGACGCCGCGCTCTCCGACAACGAGGACCGGCGCGACACCGCCCGGTGGCTGATTCTGCAGGCCGGCCGCGCGGTGGGCATCGCCCCGGCGTCCATCCACGACCTGTACATGGCCCGCGGCCGCGGCGAGATCACCGGCTTCACGGTGCCCGCCATCAACGTGCGCGCGGCCGCGTTCGATACCGGCCGATCGCTGTTCCGCGCCGCCCGCGAGCTCCAGGTGGGCGCGCTGATCTGCGAAATAGCCCGGTCGGAGATCGGCTACACCGACCAGCGGCCCATGGAGTACGTGGCGGTGCTGATGGCGGCGGCCATCAAGGAAGGCTGGACGGGCCCGCTGTTCGTGCAGGGCGACCACTTCCAGGTAAACGCCAAGAAGTACAAGGCCGATCCCGACGCCGAGCTGCGCGCGGTGAAGGACATCATCCGCGAGGGGCTGCACGCCGGCTTCTACAACATCGACATCGACACCAGCACCCTCGTCGACCTGGACAAGGGCTCGCTGGATGAGCAGCAGCACCTGAACTACACCCTCTCGGCCGAACTGACGGCGTACGTGCGCAAGTACGAGCCGGCCGGGGTGACGGTGAGCATCGGCGGCGAGATCGGTGAGGTGGGCACCGAGAACAGCACGCCCGAGGAGCTGCGCGCTTACATGGACGGCTACGTCCGCGCGCTGGCGGAGGTGTCGGCAAAGGTGGGCAAGCCGGTGGCGGGGCAGAGCAAGATCAGCGTGCAGTCGGGCACTACGCACGGCGGCACGGTGCTGCCGGACGGCTCCATCGCCGACGTGGCGATCGACTTCGAGACGCTGCGCACACTGTCGGACATTTCTCGCCGCGAGTACGGCCTGGCCGGCGCGGTGCAGCACGGCGCATCAACGCTGCCGCAGAGCGCGTTCGGCAACTTCCCGGCGGTGGAGACGGCCGAGATTCACCTGGCCACCAACTTCCAGAACATCCTGTACGACCACCTGCCGGCCGAGCTGCGCGAGCTGATGTACGAGCACTGCCGGCAGAACTTCCAGGATGAGCGCAAGCCCAGCGATACCGAGGAGCAGTTCATCTACAAGGCCCGCAAGAAGGCGCTGGGGCACTTCAAGCGCGACCTGTGGCACCTGCCGGAAGAGGACCGCGAGCGGATCCGCGCGGCGCTGTACGACCAGTTCGTCTTCCTCTTCCGCCAACTCGCGGTAGAGAACACGATGGACATCGCGCAGAAGTACGTGCCGCTTCCCGACGTGCCGCGCGCCACCCCCGCCGACCTGCGGATGAAGGCCGCCGCGGACGACTGGGACCTGTCGGACTGACGGCCACGACGGTAAACGAAGGGTGGAGCCGGGGTCGCGAGAGCGGCGCCGGCTCCTGTCTTCTGGTGCACGCAGGGTGTCCCCGATCCGTTCTGGCCCGCTATTCTCGTGCGGTGCTCCCATCGTTCCCTTTGCGACGGGTACCGTAGTGACCGTTCTTGCCGCCGTTACCTCCCGATGACCTCCGGCCGCCTGCCGCAGCCGAGGCGCGTGCTGACGTGGGTGTACCTGGGGCGCACCTGCCTGGCCACGGGCATCTTCCTGGCGGCCGCGCTGGCTTGGGACCAGGCGCCATCCAGCACCACCCTGGCCGCCACGCTCCTGCTGATCTCCTCGGCCACGTTCGCCGCCGGCTCGTTCTGGTGGACGCACGTCCATCGGCACGAGCCGGGACCCAACTACCTGTACTGCCAGGTCCTGTACGACGTGCTGCTGGTGACCGCCGTCGTGCAC
>NZ_DATBNB010000710.1 GCF_036554565.1 Longimicrobium sp.
CGTGGCGGGATCCATCTCCACGTCCCCCGCCTTGAGCACCGCCGAGGCCCCGGGGCTCGCCCCCCGCCGCAGCAGTGCGCGCAGGCGTGCCGTCAGTTCCGAGAACTCGAACGGCTTCGTCAGGTAGTCGTCGGCGCCGGCGTCCAGCCCGACCACCTTGTCTTCCGTGCGGTCGCGCGCCGTGAGCATCAGCACGGGAAGGCGCACCTCGCGTTCGCGCAGGTCGCGGACGAGCTGGATGCCCGAGCGCCCCGGGATCATCACGTCCACCACCGCGGCGTCGAAGCCCTGCGTGGTGGCCTTTTCCCAGGCGACGTCTCCGTCCGCCGCCATCTCGACCACGTACCCCTCCTCGCGCAGGCCCTTCTGCAGGAAGCCGGCGATGCGCGGATTGTCTTCTACGATCAGAATCCTCATCGGTGCCCTGGATTAAGAGGCGTTAAGGGCGGGCTAATCGTCCGCTAATCCCCTGCAGGAACGGGGGTTCGCACGAACGGGTATTCCTTGCCAGCAGGATGGCGGCCCCGTGGTCCCCGGCCGCCCCACGTTTTCGGATCAGGAGATAAGTGACGATGAACGCAACGCTTCGCAAGCTCGGGATGCCCGCGCTGCTGGTCGCGGGCACCGCAACGGCCATGACGGCGGCCGACATGGTAAAGGACCCGCTGCCGGACCTGGGTGCCCAGGCGGCCGGGCCGGCGGTGGCGCCCCCGGGGGCCATCGCGTCGGCCGAGGGGCTGTCTGGCGCCTTCCGCGCCGCCACCCGCGCGGCTCTCCCCGCGGTGGTGCACGTCCGCGTGGCTTCGGCGGCGCGGGCCGTCTCGCAGCAGCAGGTGCCGCCGGAGTTCCGCGGAACGCCGTTCGAGGACATGTTCCGCCGCCAGGGCGGGCAGGCGCCGCGGGCTGGCAGCGGATCGGGCTTCATCATCTCTGCGGACGGCTACATCATTACCAACAACCACGTGGTCGAGGGGATGGACCGCGTGACGGTGGTGCTGGCCGACAAGCGCGAGTTCGAGGCGCGCGTGGTGGGCCGCGACCCCAACACGGACGTCGCCGTGCTGAAGGTGGATGCGCGGGGGCTCCCCGTGGCGCGGCTGGGCGATGCCGACCCGCTGGAGATCGGCGACTGGGTGCTGGCGCTGGGCTATCCGCTGGACCTGGGGCAGACCACCACGGCCGGCATCGTGAGCGCCAAGGGCCGCAGCCTGGGCATCATGGGGCGCAACGGCGCCGAGGCCCCGCTGGAGCACTTCATCCAGACCGACGCGGCCATCAACCCGGGGAACAGCGGGGGGCCGCTGGTAGACCTGCAGGGGCGGGTGATCGGCGTCAACAGCGCCATCGCTTCGCCGACGGGCTTCTACTCGGGCTACGGGTTCGCGGTGCCCATCAACCTGGCGCGCCGCGTGGCGGAAGACCTGATGCGTGACGGCCGCGTGCACCGGCCCATGATCGGCGTGGAGATCCGCGACGTGTCGCCTGCCGATGCCGAGGTGTTCGGGCTTCCCTCGCCGGATGGCGCGGTGGTTTCGGCAGAGCCGCGCGGCCCCGCGGCGGCTGCCGGGCTGAAGCTGGGCGACGTGATCGTGGCCGTGGAGGGCAAGGCCGTGAAGAACGCCGGCGACCTGATGGAGACGGTGATGGAGCGGCGCCCGGGAGACCGGGTGACGCTGGACGTGGTTCGCTACGGCGACCGCCGCCGGGTGCCGGTGCGGCTGGAGGAGTTCTCCAACCCCCGCGCGGCCCGCGGCCGGGCGGCGCCCGAGGCGGAGGAGGTGGCAGCCCCGGTGGAGACCAGCGGCCGGCTGGGCATCCGCGCGGAGCCGGTGACGCCGGAGATTGCCCGCGAGCTGGGGATGGAGCGCGCGGCGGGGGTGGTGATCTCGGAGGTGGATCCCGCGAGTCCCGCGGCGGGGGTGTTGGGCCGCGGGATGGTGGTGCGGCGATTCAACGGCCGCGAGGTGCGCACGGTGCAGGAGCTTCGCGCCGCGTCCGAGGCGGTGCGGCCGGGGCAGGTGGTGTCGCTGCAGGTGCGGCTGCCGGACGGCCGCGAGACCATCGTGAACTTCCGCGCCCGCAGCTGATCTGCGCTGAAGGTATAGATCGTCGTTCTCAAAACAGAAGCCAGCCCGTGGTTCGCCCCCGGGCTGGCTTTCTTTTTGGGTCACGCGGAGGCGCGGAGGACGCGGAGAAAAGAGGAGAAAACGGGAGAGAAAGATCAGATCACCTCGGTAGTGTCCTCTGCAGTTCTCCGCGTC
>NZ_DATBNB010000711.1 GCF_036554565.1 Longimicrobium sp.
GTGCTGCTGCTGGGGGTGATCTTCAACCTGTTCAACCTGGAAGGCACCATCACCCCATGGTGGCAGGGCGTGCTGCGCGGCGTGTTCCTGCTGGGCGTGGTGGTGGTGCAGAGCCGACTGCAGCGCCGGGCCACCCCGGGCCATTGACGACAGTGACGGAAACGAACGGCCTGCTGGAACACCCGCACCGCCGCTTCAACCCGCTGTCCGGCGAGTGGGTGCTGGTTTCGCCCCATCGCGCCAAGCGGCCCTGGCAGGGACAGGTGGAGCGACCCGCGGCGGAGGTGCGCCCTCCGCACGATCCCGGGTGCTACCTGTGTTCGGGGAATGAGCGGGCCGGCGGCGAGCGGAATCCCGACTACACGGGCACGTACGTCTTCGACAACGACTTCGCCGCGCTCCGCCCGGACGCGCCCGAGGCGGAGGTGGAGGTGGATGGCCTGCTGCGCGCCCGCAGCGAGTCGGGGGTGTGCCGCGTCGTCTGCTTTTCGCCGCGCCACGACCTGTCACTGCCGGACCTGGAGCCCGCCGCCCTGCGCGGCGTGGTGGACGTGTGGGCCGAGGAGTTCGCGCGGCTGGGCAGCCGGCCCGACATCGGGCACGTGCAGATCTTCGAGAACAAGGGCGAGGCCATGGGGTGCAGCAATCCCCATCCCCACGGGCAGATCTGGGCGCAGCGCTCGGTTCCGCTGATCGCCGCGCGCGAGGGGGAGCGGCTGGGCGAGCACTTCGGCCGGCACGGACGCACCCTCCTGGACGACTACCTGCGGCTGGAGCTGGATCGGCAGGAGCGGATTGTTTGCGCCAACGACGGGTTCGTGGCACTCGTCCCGTTCTGGGCCGTCTGGCCGTTCGAAACGATGGTCATCAGCCGCCGCCCCGTGCCCGACCTGCTGGCGCTGGAAGACGGCGAGCGCGACGCCCTGGCGGACGTGCTCAAGCGGCTGACGACGCGCTACGACAACCTGTTCGGCGTGTCGTTCCCCTACTCGGCGGGGCTGCACCAGGCGCCCACCGACGGGCAGCCGCACCCCGAGTGGCACCTGCACATGCACTTCTTTCCCCCGCTGCTCCGCTCGGCCACGGTCAGGAAGTTCATGGTGGGATACGAGATGCTGGGCGAGCCGCAGCGCGACGTGACGCCGGAAAGCAGCGCTGAGCGTCTGCGCGCCCTCTCCGAGACCCGCACCACGGCGGGTGCAGCGTGATGCGCATCGCCGCCATTCTCCTGTGCGCCGCGCTCGCCGCCTGCGCTCCGCCGTCCGCCCGCGAGCCGTCGGCAGACGCGTCCGCATCGACGACGACGTACACGAACCCCGTCCTCGACATCGATTTCCCCGACCCCACGGTGATTCGGGCGTCGGACGGGACGTACTACGCCTACGCCACGCAGGGCGAGCGGGACGGCACGCCGATCAACATCCAGGTCGCCCGCTCGCGCGATCTCGTGGCGTGGGAGAGGATCGGCGACGCGTTGCCGGTGAAGCCGCAATGGGCCAGCCGCACGCAGGATTTCTGGGCGCCGCACGTGTCCGAGCACGGCGGCACCTTCTACCTCTACTACTCCGCCAAGCCCGACGCGGCGCTCAGCGACACCACGCGCGGGCTCTGCCTGGCCGTGGCGACCGCCAGCCGTCCCGAGGGCCCGTTTACCGACAAGGGCCAGCCGCTGCAGTGCGGGCCCAGCTTCGTGAACATCGACCCGATGGCCTTCGACGACCCGCAGACCGGCCGCAGGC
>NZ_DATBNB010000712.1 GCF_036554565.1 Longimicrobium sp.
TCCACCCTCTCCCACAAACAGCGTGGGAGAGGGGGTACACTTCAGAATGTGGTGCGTCCAGGGGGGGCCCGGTGCTCGGGCCGGCGCCCCCCATCCCAACCCTTCCCCCGCACACTGCGCGGGGGAAGGGAGCCAGTCGAATGCATGAGGCCGGCCGAAGCGCGGTTCAGGTCTCCCCCTCCCCTGCGCAGCGGGGGACGGGGGCCGGGGGGAGGGGGCTCCCGCAGCATGCGAGGCAGCCAGTCGAACCCCGCCCGAAGTTCCCCCCTCTCCCGCGCAGTTTGCGGGGGAGGGGCCGGGGGAGGGGGCACCGCTGGGCCCGCGTTCGCCCGGATCTTGCCTCGCCGCGCGCCGGCCCGCGCCGCATCCGCCGGCTGCGACGAGCACCGAAATCCAGAAGGCAGACCGTGAACCAGCCCGATACCACCCCGGGAGCGCCCACCCGCGTTCCCTCGTCTACCTATCGCCTGCAGCTGCACGCCGGGTTCACCTTCCGGCAGGCCGCCGACATCGTTCCGTACCTGGCCGAGCTGGGCATCAGCGACCTGTACGCGTCGCCGTACCTGCAGGCCCGCCCCGGCAGCATGCACGGCTACGACATCGTGGACCACCGCACGCTGAACCGCGAGATCGGCACGGAGCACGACCACGCGCGCATGACGGCGGCGCTGCGTGAGCAGAACATGGGCCACCTGCTCGACATCGTGCCCAACCACATGGGCGTGGCCATGGGCGTGCGCGGCCACCGCAACCCGTGGTGGATGAGCGTGCTGGAGAACGGCCCCGCCTCGCCCTACGCCCGCTACTTCGACATCGACTGGGAGCCGCTGAACCCCGAGCTGCACGGCAAGGTGCTGCTTCCCGTGCTGGGCGACCAGTTCGGCTGCGTGCTGGAGGCGGGCGAGCTGAAGCTGGTGTACGAGGACGGCCAGTTCCGGGTGGAGTACTACGAGACCGTGCTTCCCGTGGCCCCCGGCGCCACCGCGCCCGTGCTGCAGCTGGCGATGGAGAAGACAGGGCTGGCTGCCGACCACCCGGACCGCATGGAGCTGGAAAGCATTCTCACGGCCCTGCGCCACCTGCCGCCGCGCGCCAGCACCGACCCGGAAAGCGTCACCGAGCGCGACCGGGAGCGCGTGGTCACCCGTCGGCGGCTGGACGTGCTCTATGGTATCTCCGACGCGGTTCGCGAGGCGCTGGACGCCGCCGTCGCCGAGTTCAACGGCACGCCGGGCGAGCCGCACTCGTTCGACCGCCTGGCCGCGCTGCTGAACGACCAGGCGTACCGGCTCGCTTTCTGGCGGGTGGCGGCCGAGGAGATCAACTACCGGCGCTTCTTCGACGTGAACGACCTGGCGGGGCTGCGCACGGAGCTCGCCGCCGTCTTCCACGACAGCCACGAGCTGATCCTGCGCATGGTGCGCGAGGGGCAGGTGACGGGGCTGCGCATCGACCACCCCGACGGCCTCTTCGATCCGCAGGGCTACCTGCGCGACCTGCAGCGCGAGTGCGTGGGGCTGGATGCGAAGGAGCGCTTCTACGTGCTGGTGGAAAAGATCCTCACCGGTGACGAGACGCTTCCGGAGGAGTGGCCGGTGGCGGGAACGGTGGGCTACGAGTACATGAACCGCGTCAACGGCCTGTTCGTGGACGCGGAGAACGAGGCGGCGCTGGATGCCATCTACCGTACGTTCACGGGCCAGCGAACGGACTTCGAGGACCTGGTCTACCAGAAGAAGCTGCTGATCCTGCGCACCTCGCTCGTCAGCGAGCTCACCGTGCTGACGACCATGCTGGACCGCATCAGCGAGCAGAACCGCTGCTACCGCGACTTCACCTGGGGCAGCCTTCGTGACGCGCTGCGCGAGGTGATCGCCTGCTTTCCCGTCTACCGCACCTACATCGACGCTTTCGCGGGAAAGATCACGGAGCGCGACCGGGGCTACGTGACGCAGGCGGTGGAGCTGGCGCGCGAGCGCAACCACAACATGCCCAGCTCGCTCTTCGATTTCGTGCGCGACACGCTGCTGCTGGAGTGGCCCGATTCGCTGGACGAGGAGGCGCGTCAGCAGCACGCGCGATTCGTGATGAAGGTGCAGCAGCTGACGGGTCCGGTGATGGCCAAGGGTGTGGAAGACACCACCTTCTACGTCTTCAACCGGCTGATCTCGCTGAACGAGGTGGGCGGCGAGCCCGACCGCTTCGGCATCACCCCCGACGAGTTCCACGCCTTCAACCTGGAGCGCGCGGAGCGCTGGCCGCACGCCATGTCGGCCAGCAGCACGCACGACACCAAGCGCAGCGAGGACGTGCGCGCCCGCATCAACGTGCTTTCCGAGATCCCGGTGCTGTGGTCGGACCGGGTGAACATCTGGGCGGGGGAGAACGCGCGCTTCAAGCGGGGGACGGAGCGGCGGCCCATTCCGCACGCCAACGACGAGTACCTGCTGTACCAGACCATCGTGGGCGCCTGGCCGTTCGAGGACACCAGCGACCAGGCCCGGCAGGACTTCATCGGCCGCGTGCAGGCGTACATGGAAAAGGCCACGCGCGAGGCCAAGATGCACACCAGCTGGATCAACCCGTCCGAGGCGTACGACCAGGGGCTGCGCGACTTCGTGGCCGACGTGCTTCGTCCCGGCGAGAACGCGTTCGTGGAGAGCCTGGCGGAGTTCCATCCCCTCGTATCACGGCTGGGGATGGTGAACTCGCTGGCGCAGACGCTGGTGAAGCTGGCCTCACCCGGTGTGCCCGACATCTACCAGGGGCAGGAGATCTGGGACTTTTCGCTCGTGGATCCGGACAATCGCCGCCCGGTGGACTTCGACCTGCGCGGCCGGCTGATGGACGACCTGAAGCGCCGCGCCGAGGATGGCGACGGCGTGGCGGCGGCGCGGGATCTCGTCGAGAACTGGCACGACGGGCGGATCAAGCTTCACGTCGTGCAGTCCGGGCTGCGGCTGCGGTCCGCCTATCCCGCGGTGTTCGGCACGGGCGAGTACGTGCCTCTTGAGTCGGAGGGAGAGCGGGCCGAGCACGTGGTCGCCTTCGCGCGGTCGGCGCAGGGCGCGGCGGTGATCGCCGTGGTGCCGCGCCTGGTGGCGAAGCTTACGCGCGATCGCGGCTTCGCGCTGCCGGAGGCGGGTGACTTCGCGGGGACGCGCCTGACGCTGCCCGCGCACCTGGCCGGCCGCTACCGCAACGTGCTCACGGGCGAGGAGCTGTCGGGGGTGGATGGATCGCTGGCCATCGAAGACGTGTTCGCGAATTTTCCCGTGGCCCTGCTCGAGCGCATCGACTAAGAAGAACGTTTCACGCAGAGGCCGCAGAGGGAACGGAGAGGACGCAGAGGGAAGCCACGGGCCCTCTGCGTCCTCTCTGTTTTCTCTGCGCCCTCTGCGTGAGACCATCAGTTCTCAAAACTGCCAGTGGCGCGAAAGCCGGAGCTGCCGGGGTTTACTTGGATCACCGGTGGGTGGTCGGGACGGCGCGCCATCACCCGTGCCCGGAGACTCCATCTACGGGGGTAGCGTCGGTTTTATAGGCGGCCGCCCCGCCGAACTCGGTCCCACCCGCCCCGGACAGCACTTACGGCAGAGGCCGCGCGCCGTCGCCGGGGGTAAAGAGAAGGCTGCGCGCGCGCCCGGCATACTGCGCCCGCACCACGTTCACCTGGTCCTGGTACAGGTCGAAGAGCATGGCGTTGCGCACCTGCCCGCCGCGCACCCCGCTGGCCGCGGCGCCGCGCAGGCACACCCACACCACCTCGCCCTGGTACCGGGTTCCGCACCACGTAAAGCGCACCGCGCGCCCGTTCCGCTCGCGCAGCACGAACGCCGAACCCACGTACACGCGTTCGCGCTCGTTGGGCGTGGTGCCCCGCGCCGTGGCCACCGCGCGCCCGTAGTCGTCGGCGAAGACGCGCATCTGCACCTGCACGGCGCCGTCAGTGCCGGCCTTCAGCTCCGTCAGCGTGGTATGAAGCGGATGGGCCACGGGCCGAGCCGCGCCCGCCACGAGCGCCGTCGCCCCGACGAGGAGCAGGCAGAGCCAGCGGCGGGTTACCACGGGCTGCGCTCCACCGCCCAGGCGCAGGCCACCACGGCCACCGCGGACGAGACGGCGATCACGCGAAGCCGCACCGGGGCCGGCGCGCGGGCGGGAAGCTTCACCAGCCCGATCAGGCGGTCGAGCGCGGCGAACGCGGCAAATGCGCCCGCCAGCACCAGCACCTGGCCGAGCTCCAGCCCCACGTTGAAGCCCACCAGCGGCACCGCCAGGTCGTCCACGAACAGGCTGCGCAGGTAGTTGGCGAACCCCGCGCCGTGCACCAGGCCGAAGATCCCCGCAAAGACGGGCCGGGCGCGCATCCACCAGCCGTCCTGCCGGTCCCGCTGCACCAGGTTCTCGATGGCCGTCGCCACGATGGTGACGGGGATCAGGAACTCGATCAGCGGCGTGGGCAGCGCCAGCAGCCCGGTGAGGGCCAGCGCCAGCGTGACGGAGTGGCCCACGGTGAAGGCCGTCACCACCCACAGCGCCGGGCGCCAGTCCGCGGGGCGGTAGATGGCCGCCAGCACCAGCAGGAACAGCACGTGGTCCAGCCCGTTGGGGTCGGTGATGTGCCGGAACCCGAGCTGCGCAAAGGCCAGGAAGTCGCTCATCTCAACGTCCCTTTCACCAGGGCAGGCGCAGGCGTCCGCCGCCCGGAATGGAACGGAGCACGGCGCGCGCGGTGGCCGCGTGGCGCGGATGGAAGCGCGGGTTCAGCTCCAGCGCCTGGCGCAGGTGCCCGCGCCCGGCCTCGTCGTCGCCCGCGGCGCGCTCGATCATCCCCGCGTGAAAGAAGAGCAGGGGATCGCGCGTGCCCAGCCGCAGCGCCTGCTTCATCTGCACCCGCGCCTCGCCGTGGCGGCCCGCGCGGAACAGCGCCCACGCCATCAGGTCGTGCCCGTACACGTCGCGGCGCTCGGCCAGCTCGGCCCGGGCGCGCTCCGTCACCATCGCCACGTCGCCGCCGTGGTCCAGCAGGAACAGCCCCCACTCGCGATGGAAGCCCGCGGTCTGCCCCTGCACGGCCA
>NZ_DATBNB010000713.1 GCF_036554565.1 Longimicrobium sp.
GGCCCAGCCCCCGCCCGCGCGCCTCGGGAGCCACGTACATTCCCCAGACGTGGGCGCGGTGCCGTGCCTTTCGGTGGCTGTCGCGACGAAGGCCCGCCACACCCACCAGCACGCCCTCGCCGTCCAACGCGCCGAATACCACGTCCTCACCCTCGGCCCCGCGCGCCAGGCGAGCGGCGACTTCGTCCAGCGGCACCCCGGCTTCCTCCTCGTACGTGGAGCCGAACGCCTCGCGCGATTCCCTCAGGCCGCGCAGCCTCAGCGCCTGGAACGCCGCGGCGTCGGCGGGGTCCAGCGGGCGGATCACCGGTATTCCAGCTCCTCGCGCGTCCACACCTCGCCCGCGCGGACCACCAGGCGCACCGTACGGAGGTTGCGCACGTCGGCCAGGGGGTCGGCGTCGAGCACCACCAGGTCGGCCAGCTTCTCCGGCGCCAGCGTGCCGATGTCGTCCCTGCGCATGGCGCGCGCGGCGATGCGCGTGGAGGACACCAGCACGTCCATGGGCGACATCCCGGCCTGCGCCATCGCCTCCATCTCGCGGTAGACCGACGCGCCGTGCAGCGTCAGCGGGTTGCCGGCGTCGGTGCCCATGGCGACGGGAATGCCGGCCGCGTGCACGCGGCGCAGGTTCTCGTTCATCGTCCGGCCGATCTGCTCGAAGTAGGCGGCGAAGCCGGGCCCCAGCGTGCGCGCCGGAAGCGAGTCCGTCAGCGCGGCCTTCGCGCGCGTAGCCGGGTCCACGCACTCCATCGGCAGGCCCTGCGGATCGAAGCGGCGCTGGTACAGCTGGCGGTAGCCATCCGTCACGGTGAGCGTGGGCGTGTAGATGGCCCCCGCCTCGCGCGCCAGGCGGATGAACTCGTCGTCGACGATGGCGTCGTCCACCGAGTGGACCAGCAGGTGGGCGCCCGCGCGAACGGCGTCCTTGGCTTCCCACAGCCCCGTAGCGTGCACGATCAGCGGCAGGCCTGCCCGGCGCGCCTCGTCGGCCACGGCGCGGACGGATGCCTTGAGCGCCACGGTGTCGGGGTTCTGCCCTTCTACCAGGTACCACACCTTCACCGCGTCGCTGCCGTGGCGCGCGATCATCCGCGCTCCGGCGCGCGTGGCCGAGTCGTTGGCCGTGTGGACGAACTGGCGGGACGCGGGAAGGTTCACCCAGTGGTCGCGGGTGGAGAGCAGCGGGCCCGCCGCCGCCACGTGCGGCGCGGAGGTGCTGGCCTCGGCGCCCTGGCGCAGCCCCCACGTCCAGGGATAGCCGCCCACGTCGAAGGTGGCCGTGACCCCCGAGCACAGGTAGCTGCGATAGAAGCGCTCGGGGTTCGCCTCCAGCGCCGCCACGGTGGAATCGTAGGGAAACCGCGCGCGCACGTCCTGGGCATCGGGGCGGCCGTCGGCCCAGCCGGTCTGCGAGTAGTGGACGTGCGCATCCACCAGCCCGGGGACGATCCACTTTCCGCGTGCGTCGATCGCGTGCACGTCCGCCCCGACCTCGCACCGCCCCACGCAGGTGATCCGTCCGTTCCTCATCACCAGCGTCGCATCGCGCAGGGGCGCCCCGCCGGTGCCGTCGATGACCGTGGCCCCGGTAAAGGCGACGGCGGGCACCGGCCCGTTTCCCGGCGCGTTGAAGGCGGTGCTCACGGCCACCTTCCAGCTTCCGTCCGGTTGCCTGACCAGCACCCGTTCCGACACGCCGCGCGAGCTGGTGCCGCCCTGCGCCACGCGGTAGCGGTACGTGCCGTAGACCACGCCGGGCGCCAGCGGCACCACCTCGTAGTGGGTGGCAACCAGGGTGTCGGGCCACGCGTTGGGGTCGCCACCCGTCATCCCCTGGTAGCCCCACTGCACCCCGCCGGGCCCGGTGCGCGCCAGCCTCGGGCTCTGCAGGTAGTGGGACAGGTACGCGGGCCGGTCGCGGCCGTGGATGGTGGCGATGTTGCTTCGGAACGCGGCGAGCGCCTGGGCGCTGTCCCTCGCTCGCTGGGCGGGCGGGTACGCCTGGGCGCCCGCGGCGGAGGGAAGCGCGGCGGCGAGCAGCGCGGCGGCGGCGATACGGGCCAGAGAGGTCATCGGCGGATGGCGTACGGGGTTTCTGCTGGGGCGCCGAACAGAGTACCGCGGCAGGCGGATGGCCGTCAATCGGCTGGAACGGAACGCGTGTTGCGGCCGGGAGCGCGGTCCATCGACGGAACAACCTGACCGGGAGAGCAGACGTGGCTGAAGAAACGACGACCCCCTCGGGGCTGCGGTACACGGACGAGCAGGTGGGAACGGGGCAGGAGGCGAAGAGCGGCGACCGGGTGAGCGTGCACTACACCGGGACGCTGGTGGACGGCCGCAAGTTCGACAGCAGCCGCGACCGCGGAACGCCGTTCCAGTTTCCCCTGGGCGCCGGGCGGGTGATCCGCGGCTGGGACGAGGGCGTGGCGGGGATGAAGGTGGGCGGGCGCCGCCGGCTGACCATTCCGCCGGAGCTGGGTTACGGCGCCCGCGGCGCGGGGTCCGCGGTCCCGCCCAACGCCACGCTGGTCTTCGACGTGGAGCTGCTCGCGGTCAACTGATCCGGTGGCAGGTGGAACTCTCGGCGGGGTTCAGGCATACATGGAGCCGACGTCGGACCCGCGGATCCGAAAGGAAGCCCGCCGCGTCCAGGTGAACCACCTGCTGAGATCGGATTTCGGATGAAGAAGAGAATGGCGCTCCTGGTGGCGGCGGCCCTGGCCGCGCACGCAGGTTCGGCGCAGGCGCAGTCGGGATTCGCCCTCAAGGGCCACTACCTGTTCAACGCCTCGGACGTGAAGAACGAGGAGCAGACCCCCGCGGCCGACGGCTTCAGCGTGGGCGCCGAGTACGTGCTGCCGCTGGGCGTGGGCGTCGGCGTGACGGGCTACACCACCGGCAAGGTGACGGAGTTCGACCGCGAGTCCACCAGTTTCGGCGTGCTGGCGGAGGCGAACTACTTCATCGACCTGCCGCTGCTGCCCATTACCCCGTACGTGGGCGTGCACGGCGGGCTGGGGCAGTACACGGTGGATGAGGTGGTGCAGGACGCCGACCCGGAGTTCAAGGACGAACGCACCCAGCTGGGGTTCCAGGTGGGCGCGCGGATGCAGCTGGGCCAGATGCTGGGGCTGGACGCCCAGTACCGCCGGGTGAGCGAGTTCGGCGCATCCACGCAGGGCGGCGAGCTGGAGCGCAACCAGATCCTGGTGGGCATCACCCTGTTCTGATCGTCATCGGAACGGAGGGGCGAGGGCCGGCGGAGCGATCCGCCGGCCCTCGTTTTCGTTCCGGGCGGGTTGACGCGCAGGACGTTTCCGCTATTCTATTTTAAAGCAATCTAATTTCCACGTTCGACTCGTGACGACATGCTCCCGATCCGCCGCGCCACCCTGCTGCTGTGCCTGGCCGTCGGCGCCCGTCTGAATGCGCAGACGCCCATCTCCGACAACAGCTTTCTCCTGGAGGAGGCGTACAACCAGGAGGCGCGGGTGGTTCAGCACATCGCCACGGTGATGGGCGGCGATGGCGTCGTCGAGCTGGGGTTCACGCAGGAGTGGCCGCTCTTCAGCGAGCGCCACCAGATCAGCTACACGCTCCCCCTGCTGCGGCTGCACGACGAGACGCGCTGGGGCGACGTCGAGGTGCAGTACCGGTATCAGCTGCTGAGCGGTCGCGTGGCGGTGGCGCCCAGCGTAACGGCCATCCTCCCGACGGGGCACGATGCGTTCGGCGCGGGGAACGCCGGGTTGGCGGTCGGACTGCCGGTGAGCGTGGCGCTGTCACCCGCGTTCGCGGCGCACACCAATGCGGGCGTCACGCTGCCGAACATCGGTGATCTGACTGGGGCGGAGACCAAGGTGGAGATCAGCCTGGGGCAGAGCGTCGTCTGGCTGGCGCACCCGCGGTTGAACCTGCTGGTGGAAGCGCTCTGGTCGCGCACTGATGCGGGGGACGTGGTCTCGGAGAGCCTGCTGATTTCTCCCGGCGTGCGGGCGGCGTTCAACCTGGGCTCCACGCAGGTCGTCCCGGGCCTCGCGGTGCCGATCGGCGTCGGGGCGAGCAGCCGGGAGCGGTACGCGTTCCTCTATCTGAGCATCGAGCACCCGTTCTAATCCGCGGCCCGCCGGGCTCGCGCGAGGGTGCGTCTAGATTACTCGTTCCCCTCCCCCGCCGCCCACTCGTCGCGAAGGATGCCGTACAGCAGCACGTCCCAGAAGCGCCCCTTCTGAAAGACGTGGTCGCGCAGCAGGCCTTCGCGGCGCATTCCCAGCTTTTCCAGCACGCGCGCGGACGCGGCGTTGTCGGCGATGCAGTGCGCGTGAAGCCGCGCCAGCCCCTCGTCGCCGAACGCCCAGTCGCGCATGGCCCGCGCGGCCTCCGTGGCGTAGCCGTGCCCCCAGTGCCTGGGGGCAAGCTCGTAGCCGATGTCCGCCACCGGATGGGCGGGCGCCTCTCGCCGCACGCCCACGTTGCCGATCAACTCGCCCGTGCTCGCCAGGAGGATGGCGAGCTGCGTGTTTCGGCGCGGTCGCTCGGCTTCGAACCCCAGGAACGCGGAGATCAGCGCCTGCGTGTCTGCGGGCGACATGGCGTCGCGGTCGTAGAAACGCAGGTACCGCGGATCGTTCTGGTACACGTGCGTGGGCTTCCAGTCGTCGGTCTGGAACTCGCGCAGGATCAGGCGCTTGGTGCGTAGGATCACGGCGGTGCGGCTGAGGCGGTCGGCATGAACTGGCGAGGCGGAAAGATGCGCATCCGCCCCTGCCTCCACAACGTCCGCACCCGCATCCGGCCCGGTGCGTGCGGATGCGGCCGGACTCGCGCCCACCGATCCACCGGCGCCGCGTCCGAACCCTGCTTTCGCACGAAGTGGAATACGATCAGCACAGTTCCATCCACCGCCTGCGGCTGGCCGCGGGCGCGCTGACCCTGTGGCGGGTGCCGCCCCGGGAAGACGAGAACCCGCGAGACCTCCGCGAATCCACCGCCTTCTATCCCCTCGTCGGCCTGGGCATTGGGCTGCTCCCGGCCGCCGTGCTCCTGCTGGAGGTTGCGCCCGGGCCCCGTGCCGCGCTGGCCCTGGCTGCGTGGGCTATGGCTACGGGCGCCACCACGCTGGTGGGATGGGCGCGAAGCTGCGACGCCGCGCTCTCTCCGCTGCATGGCAGGCAACGTCGGTTGAGGATGCTGCGCACCCGCGGGCTGGGCGCGTTCGGCGCGGTGGGGCTGGTGCTGCTGATGCTGGCGAAGTGGTCCGCGCTGTCCCACGCCCCCGCGTTCGCGCCGCTCGTGGCCGCCCCGCTGGGCAGATGGGCGATGGTGCACGCGCTGCGCACCTATGCACCGGCCGAGCGCGACCGGCCCGACGCGGTGCTGAGCGGCGCCGTTCCGCTGTGGGCGGCCACCTGGATGGCCGTGGCGATCCTGGGACTGGTCACCGCCGCGTCCCCAGACCCGGCGCGGACGGCGCTGGCCGTGACGGCGGGGACCCTGCTGTCGCTCGCCGCCGTCGCCTTCCTGGTAGACCGTTTCGCCGGCGTGAACGGGCCCGCGTGTGCCGTGGCGTGCGAGGCGGCGGAGGTGGGGGCGCTCTTCGCGCTGCTTCCGTGGGGATGATGGTTGACCCGCCCCGGCGCGGCCCGTAGTATGCCGCCCGACCACACCGGCCCGAACCGCGCGGAGAGAGACATGTCCAACGTCCCGCAGGACCTGCGATACACCAGCGACCACGAGTACCTGAAGCCGTCCGGCGGCCAGGACGGCGTAGTCACCGTGGGGATCACCGACTACGCCCAGGACCAGCTGGGCGACATCGTGTTCGTGGAGCTGCCCAAGCCGGGAGACCACTTCGACGCGCACGGCACGTTCGGCACGATCGAGGCGGTGAAGGCGGTTTCGGACCTGTTCATGCCGCTGGCGGGCGAGGTTGTGGAGGTGAACACCGCCCTCGACGCCAACCCCGGCGTGGTGAACAGCGATCCGTACGGCGAGGGGTGGATGATCCGCATTCGCCTGGACGACCCGTCCGCGGCCGACTCGCTGCTGGACGCCGCAGCGTACGAGGCGCTGATCGGATAACTGCAGTGCGAAAGTACCAAGTGCGAAAGTGCGAGAGTAAAGAACGTTCTGAACTTTCGCACTCTCGCACTTTCGCACTCTCGCACTCTCGCACTCCTGAAATCACCAGAACGTACCGCGGAGCCCCGATGGCACGCCTTACCTGGCACGGACACTCCTGCTTTACGCTGGAGACCGGCGACGGCACGCGGATCATGATCGATCCGTGGCTCGATGAAAATCCCACCGCCGACATCAAGGCGGCGGACGTGGACAAGCTGGATTACATCCTGGTGTCGCACGGGCACTTCGACCACTTCGCCGACTGCATTCCGCTGGCGAAGCGCACGGGGGCCACGGTGATCTCCACCTTCGAGCTGGTGTCGTTCTGCCAGCAGGAGGGGGTCAAGAACGGCCACGGGATGAACATCGGCGGGGCGTACCTCTTTCCCTTCGGCCGCGTGAAGCTGACCCCGGCGGTGCACACCGGCAGCATCGCCGGCGACAAGGAAGGCGCGTTCACCACCGACTGCTGCGGCTTCCTGATCAGCCTGGATGGCGGGCCCAGCATCTACCACGCGGGCGACACGGCGCTGATCACCGACATGCAGCTGCTGCAGGGCCGCGTGGACCTGGCCATCCTGCCCATCGGCGACAACTTCACCATGGGGCCGGAAGATGCCGCACGCGCCGTGGAGATGATCCAGCCGGAAACCGTCATCCCCATGCACTACAACACCTTCGAGGTCATCAACCAGAACCCCGAGAGCTTCCGGGAGATGGTGGGCGAGGCCGCGCGCGTCGAGATCCTGGAGCCGGGCGGCAGCTACGAACTCTGAGCCGCTTCGTCCCCGGGACGGAGGGAATCACGCGGAGGCGCGGAGGAACGGATGAGCCGCGGAGGGTGCACCTCCGCGGCTCTCGTTTTTCGACGATTCGCTCGCGCCTCGGCTGGCCCCGCGCACCCGACTGGCTCCCTTCCCCCGCGCAGTTTGCGGGGGAAGGGCTGGGGATGGGGGGCGCCGGCCCGAGCGCCGCACCTGCCAGTCGCACCAGACCCGGCCCACGCCCGATCCCCTCAGTCCCTCCCCCGCGTCCCTTGACGCCCGCACCATCCGCGGCCTACCATCCGCGGACATGCTCTCCTCAACCGACGCCGAACGAACCGCCTGGCGCCTGCTCGACACGCCCGCCGCTCCAGGGTCGTGGAACATGGCCGTGGACGAGGCCCTCGCGGACGGCGCGCGGGCCGGGGGCATGCCCGTTCTGCGCTTCTATCGCTGGACTCCCGCCTGCCTGTCGCTGGGCCGCAACCAGCCCTCCGACGGGTCCGACCGGGACGAGATCCGGCGCCGCGGCATCGACGTCGTCCGGCGGCCCACC
>NZ_DATBNB010000714.1 GCF_036554565.1 Longimicrobium sp.
AGATCCTCTCCGTGGAGGAGCGGCTGCGCTCCCTGCTGCTCATCGTGCAGCGCCAGCTCGCCATGATCGAGGCGCAGGAGGAGATCCAGCAGCAGGTGCAGGAGGAGCTGGGCGAGCGCCAGCGCGAGATGCTGCTGCGCGAGCAGATGAAGGCCATCCAGCGCGAGCTGGGCGAGGAAGACGAGGGGCGCGAGGTAGAGGAGCTACGCGAAAAGATCGAGGCGCTGGGGCTCTCGGAGACCGTGCGCGAAGACATCGATCGCGAGCTGGGGCGGCTGGAGCGCACCAACCCGCAGAGTGCCGAGTACCAGGTGATCCGCACCTACCTGGAGTGGGTGACGGACCTGCCGTGGAGCACGCGCACGGAGGACAGCCTGAACCTGGGCGCGGCCGAAGAGGTGCTGAACGAGGACCACTACGGCCTGGAAGACGTCAAGGACCGCGTGCTGGAGTTCCTGGCCGTGCGCCAGCTGGCGGCCCGCCGCGCCGAGGCCGAGGTCAAGGAAGACGCGGCGGTGGAAGCCGAGGCGCTGGAAGGCACCGAGGCCGAGCAGCCGGTGGAGGTGCTGGAAAAGGAGATCGCCGAGGCCAAGGCCAGGGCCACGGCCAAGGGTCCCATCCTTCTCTTCGCCGGTCCTCCGGGCGTGGGCAAGACGTCCATCGCCAAGAGCATCGCACGGGCGCTGGGCCGCAAGTACGTGCGCATTGCCCTGGGCGGCGTGCGCGACGAGGCCGACGTGCGCGGCCACCGGCGCACGTACGTGGGCGCCATGCCCGGCCGCATCGTGCAGGCGCTGAAGCAGGCCAAGAGCCGCAACCCGGTGATCCTGCTGGACGAGGTCGACAAGCTGGGCGTGAGCTACCAGGGCGATCCGTCGTCGGCGCTGCTGGAGGTGCTGGACCCGGCGCAGAACCACGAGTTCACCGACCACTACCTGGGCGTGCCGTTCGACCTGAGCGAGGTGTTGTTCATCGCCACGGCCAACTACACGGAGAACATCCCGGCGCCGCTGTACGACCGCATGGAGGCGGTGGAGTTCCGCGGCTACACGGAGCTGGAAAAGAAGAACATCGCCCAGCGCTACCTGGTGCCGCGGCAGATGGAGCAGTCGGGGCTGGAAGAGGGCGAGCTGGAGCTCAGCGAGGCGGCGCTGGAGCGGCTGATCACCGAGTACACCCGCGAGGCCGGCGTTCGCCAGCTGGAGCGCGAGGTGGGCAAGGTGGCGCGCAAGGCGGCACGCCGCATCGCCACGGGCGGCACCACGCGCATCGTCGTCGAGCGCGACGACGTGAACGAGTTCCTGGGCCGCACGCGGGTTCACCCGGAGCGCGCCAGCACCGAGGACGTGCTGGGCGTGGCGACAGGGATGTACTACACGCCGGTGGGCGGCGACATCATGTTCATCGAGGTGTCGGCGCAGCAGCGCGCGCACACGCCCGCCAGCGGCGACTCCGACGGGGCGCAGCCCGGGTTCGGCAACCTGGTGCTGACCGGCCAGCTGGGCGACGTGATGAAGGAGTCGGCCCGCGCCGCGCTGACGTACGCCCGCGCCAACGCGGCGCGCTACGGCATCGACGCGCGCAAGGCGTGGGGATCGGAGCTCCACATCCACGTCCCCGCGGGCGCCATTCCCAAGGACGGCCCGTCCGCGGGCGTGGCGATGACGGCGGCGCTGGTGTCGGCCCTGTCGGGAACGCCCGTCCGCAACGACGTGGCGATGACGGGCGAGGTGACGCTCACGGGGCGGGTGCTGCCCATCGGCGGCGTGAAGGAGAAGCTGCTGGGCGCGCACCGCGCGGGCATCCGCACCATTCTCCTGCCCAGGGAGAACCTCGCGGACCTGGAAGACCTGCCGGCCGAGGTGCTGGAGCAGATGGAGGTGCACGGCGTCGGCACCATCGACGAAGCGCTCTCCGTGGCCCTCCGCGGCGCCAAGATGAGCGAGGGCCGGCTGCTCTTTCCCGAGCTGGCGCTCCCGGGCGGCGGAGGCCGGGGGATGGAAGGCGAGCTGCGCCTCC
>NZ_DATBNB010000715.1 GCF_036554565.1 Longimicrobium sp.
GAGCGCGCGGAGTCGCTGAGCGCCGCCGGCAGCCACGCCGACGCCGCCGAGGCGTTCGGCACCGTGGCGGCCGGACAGCCCGACAACCTGCGCGCGGTGCTGGGGCTGGGTTCGGCGCTGTTCGCGCTGGGCAAGTACGAGCCGGCCGAGAAGGAGCTTCGCAAGGCGCTCAAGCTGGCCGTGGACTCGCCCGAGGTGAACTACCTGCTGGGCTACACGCTCTACAAGAAGGGCGTGTACGCCGCGGCCGCCACCCAGCTGCGGCGCGCGGTGGAGCTGGACCCGGACCACGGCGGCGCCTACCTGATCCTGGGCGAGGCGCTCAACCAGATGGCCGAGTCCGACGCCGCCATCCAGGCGCTGGAGATGGCCGTGCAGCTTTCGCCCGAGAACGGCAAGGCGTACTACGCCATGGGCATCGCCTACGACCGCAAGGGCAACCACGACCGCGCGGCCGAGATGTACCGCCTGTCGCGCGAGGTGGTGGCCCGCGCCTGACCGCGGTCTGCCCTGAGCACACCCGTGCCGCCCGTCCGCATCCGCGCGGCGGGCGGCGCTGTTTTGCGGCTGCCACGCGGGGTGGATGCAGAGGCCCCGCAAACGGATGGATCGCGCGATTCGCCTTGCTTTCGGCAAGGCGGCGCCTTACACTACGCGGGAACGCCGGCCTCGTTGGGCGGCCCTCTCCGGCAGCTTCCGGTGAATCCCACGTCGCTCACGCACAACCCTCGGGGTCTCGTGAGAAAAGCCGCATCCGTCATCGCCGCCGCGGGCCTGCTCGCGGCCGCTCCACTCGCCGCGCAGGACGAGCAGCCCGCGCGCGTGCACGTGGTGCGTCCGGGCGAAACCCTGTGGGACATCGCCCGCGCCTACCTGGACGACCCGTTCCTGTGGCCGGAGATCTTCCGGCTGAACACCGACGTGGTCGAGGACCCCGCCCGCATCTACCCCTCCGAGCGGCTGGTGCTGCCGGCGGGGACGGAAGCCGGAGAGCCGGCGTTCGGCGGCCCCGCGCAGGGGCAGCCGGACGGGCCGCGCGTGCAGTTCGGCGCGCGCTCCGATGCGGCCGAGGTGCTGCAGGGCGACTTCTACCGCGCCTCGTTCCTGGCTCGCGAGGGCGAGGTGCGGGCGGTGGGCCGCCTGACCGAGCCGCTGTACGAGTCGGTGGTGGAGCAGCGCGTGCCTGGCCAGCTGAACCTGTACGACCGCGTGTTCGTGGTGGTGGATCCCGCCGCGGTGCGGGTGGGCGACCGCCTTCACTTTTTGCGCAGGGACCGCGAGATCCGTGGCGCCGGCCGCGTATACGAGCCCACGGGCGTGGGAACGGTGGCGGCGCTGGACGGATCGACGGCCACGGTGGTGATCGTGGGGATGTTCGACCGCGTGGCGCCCAACGACATCGCCGTGCCGTGGGAGCGCTTTCCGGTCGCCGCCACCGCCCGGTCGCGCCCGGTGGATGCCGACCTGCAGGGACGCATCCTGGGCTTCGGCCTGCCCAGCCCCATCCAGCGCACCGAGTCCATCCTGTTCCTGGACGTGGGCCGCGACGCGGGCGTAGGCATCGGCGACGTGTTCGAGGCGTACGCGCCGCCGCGGGGGCGCGACTGGGGCACCCGCCCGG
Organism: Longimicrobium sp.; assembly: GCF_036554565.1. Lineage (NCBI taxonomy): Bacteria > Pseudomonadati > Gemmatimonadota > Longimicrobiia > Longimicrobiales > Longimicrobiaceae > Longimicrobium > Longimicrobium sp. The sequence goes on from NZ_DATBNB010000715.1 coordinate 1,622, forward strand.
AGGTGTCCGTCGCCCGCATGCAGGTGGTGAAGGTCACCGGGCGCACGGCGTCGGTGCGGGTGACGCACCTGGCCCAGCCCTCCATCCGGGTGGGGCTTCCGGTGCGCCGCGTGGCGCGCATGCCGTGAGGGTGCGGACCGTGGCGGGACGGACGGGTGGTGATCGCGGCGCCCTTCCCCCGGGAAGGGCGCCTCTGCTTGCGGTGGTGCGGCGATGAGTGCCACGCTGGCGCTTCACACCGTGGCGCTGCTGCTGTACGCGGCGACCGCGGGAATGCTGGGGCTGTCGATGGCCCGCGGCGGCCACGGCGCCCCGCGCGTGGCCACCCCCGCGCTGGCCCTGGGCGTGGGCGCGCACGGCGCCGCGCTGGGCGCCTTCGCCGCGCGCCATCACGAGCTGCCGCTGGTGGGGCTGGGGCCCTCGCTTTCCGTCCTCGCCCTGCTGATTGCCCTGGGCTCGCTGGTCCTGGCGCTGACGCGCACGAGCCCGCTGTCCCTCGTCCTGGTCCCCGTCGCCGCGGCGCTTGCCGCCGTGGCCGAGATGGTGGGATTGGCGCCGGACGCCGGGGCGCAGGAGCAGGTGTACCGCGGACCCTGGTTCGTGCTGCACGTCGTCCTGGCGATGGTGGGGTACGCGGGGCTGACCATCGCCTTCGCGGCGGGGCTAATGTACCTGCTGCAGTGGCGCGAGCTCAAGGGCAAGCGGTTCGGCGCCGTGTTCCGCTTCTTTCCCCCGCTCGATACGCTGGACCGCATCGGCTTTCGCGCGCTGCTGGCGGGGCTGCCGTTCCTGACGGCGGCGCTGCTGCTGGGGTGGGCGTGGTCGCACCGCTTCGGGCCGGGGATGGGCGCGGGAAACCCCAAAGTCGTCTGGGGGGTAGTCACCTGGCTGGTGTTCGTCGTGGCGCTGGCGGCACGCGGGCGCGGCGCCCGGCACCCCCGCCACGGCGCCATGGCCTCCGTCATCGGGTTCGCGATCGTGGTCGTCGCGTACCTGCTGCTGCGCGCGGGCGAGAACACGGGCGCGGGGTTCCTGTGAGCGCGTATCCCGTGATGCTCGACGTGGCGCGCCTTCGCGTCCTGGTGGTCGGCGGCGGGGTCGTGGCCGCGCGCAAGGTGGCGAGCCTGGTGGATGCCGGCGGCGCGCCCGTGATCGTGGCGCCCGAAGTGTCGGAGGAGCTGCGGGCCGCGGTGGACGCGCACGAGCTGACCTGGTTCCCGCGCGCGTACCGGAGCGTGGACGTGGAGGGCTTCCACCTGGTGTTCGCCGCGACCAACTCCGCCGAGGTGAACGCCGCCGTGGCGGACGACGCGCGCCGGGCGGGCTCCCTCGTGAGCCGCGCGGACGAGGGCGGCGAGTCGGACTTCCAGGTGCCCTCTCACCTGCGCCGCGAGCAGGTGGTGGTCGCCATCTCCACCGGTGGCGCGGCGCCCCTGCTGGCGCGGCGCATCGGCGAGCGGCTGGACGACGTGGTCACCCCCGGGCTGGGGCGCGCCGCGGGCCGGCTGGCCGAGGCGCGCGCGGAGGTCCAGGCGCGCTGGGCGGGCGACGAGGCCCGGCGGCGCGCCTTCTGGTTCAGCCTGATCACCCCCGAGTTCCTGGACCTGGCCATCCAGGGCCAGGACGAAGAAGTGGAACGGGCCATCGCACGATGCCTGTCGCAGTCGTAGGAGCCAGCCACCGGACGGCGCCCATCGAGCTCCGGGAGCGGTTCGCCTTCGGGCGCGCCGAGCTTCCGGACGCCCTGCTGGCGCTTGCCCGCGAGTCGGCGGAAACCGTCATCCTGTCCACCTGCAACCGCACGGAGGTGTACCTCGCCGCGCCCGAGGGGTCGCACGCGGTGGAGCTTGCGCGCGACCTGCTGGCCGCGCGCGTGGGGATGACCGTGGGCGAGGCGGCGCGGCACCTGTACGTGCACCGCGACCGGGTGGCCGTGGAGCACCTGTTCCGCGTCTCCTCCGGCCTGGACAGCATGATCCTGGGCGAGCCGCAGATCCAGGGCCAGGTGAAGGAGGCCTACGCGGCCGCGCGCGAGGTGGCGGGTGAAGACGGGGCCGTCGTCGGGCAGGCGCTTCATCGCCTCTTCCAGAGCGCGTTTTCCATCGGCGGGCGGGTACGCGGAGAGACGGGGCTGGGCCGGGGCGCGGCCTCGGTGTCGACCGCGGCCGTCGATCTCGCCAAGAAGATCTTCGGCTCGCTGAAGGGGCGCGGCGCCCTCGTCCTGGGCGCGGGCGAGATGAGCGAGCTGACGCTGCAGTGCCTGCGCGACGAGGGGGTGAGGACGGCCATCGTCGCCAACCGCACCTTCGAGCGGGCCCGGGAGCTGGCGGAAAAGTGCGGCGGCCGGGCCATCCAGTGGGACGAGTTCGGCGCGGCGCTGGCGGACGTGGACATCGTGGTCTGCTCCACCGCGGCTCCGCGCCCCGTCGTCACCCGCGAGCGGCTGCGGGCGGCGCTGCCGGGGGGCGCGCGCCGGCCGCTGTGCTTCATCGACATTGCCATTCCGCGCGACGTGGAGCCGGCCGTGGGCGACGAGCCCAACGTCTTTTTGTACAACATCGACGACCTGCAGCACATCGTCGACGACAACCTGGGCCGCCGCCGCGCGCAGCTTCCCGCCGCCGAGGCCATCGTCCGACAGGGCGTAGAGGACTTCTGGCAGTGGTACGCCGCGCTCGCCGTGGTGCCCACCATCCGCGCCCTGCGCGACCGCGGCGAAGAGGTGCGCCGGGCCGAGGTGGAGCGCGCCATGCGCCAGCTTGCGCACCTGTCGCCGGAAGACCAGCTGGCCATCGACGCGCTCACCCGCGCGCTGGTGAACAAGGTGCTGCACGCGCCCACGGTCAACCTGCGCCACGCCGCCGGGAACGGCCGGGGGACGGGGGTGCTGGATGCCGTGCGCTACCTGTTCGAGCTGGACCGCGAGGCCGCGGAGGCCCAAGCCGACACGCCTGAACCACACGCCACTACACGCCAGGGTTGATGCAGACCGGGACCAACGAGTTTTCCGCGACGTGGGAGATGATCGCCCGCGGCACGCCGTCCACCAAGATGATCATGGGCGTGCTGGCGATCTTTTCCGTCGTCTCGTGGACGCTGATCGTGTGGAAGATGCTGCAGTTCCGCCGCCTTCACGCCGAGGCCGACCAGTTCCTGGACCGCATCGAGTCTGCCGGGCGGCTGGAAGAGGCGTACGAGTGGGTGCGCGGCCTCAAGGACTCGCCGTTCACCCGCGTGTTCAAGCGCGGCGTGGGCTTCTTCAGCGAATTGCGCCCCGGCGCCGTGCGGGCGGGGAGCGACGTGCGCGGGCTGTCGCCGGCGCAACTGGAGGTGCTGCGCATCGTGCTGGAAAAGGAGGAGGGCGAGGAGCGCGACGCGCTGTCGGGCGGCATCGCCTGGCTGGCCATCATCGCCACCGTGTCGCCCCTGCTGGGGCTGCTGGGCACGGTGCTGGGGGTGATGCACTCGTTCATGGGCGTGATGGAATCCGGCTCCAGCAGCATCGCCGCCGTGGCGCCCGGCGTGGCCGAGGCGCTGGTGACCACGGCCGGCGGGCTGGTCGTCGCCATCCCCGCCGCCATGGCCTTCAACTACCTGACGGGAAGGCTCAACCGCTTCATGGGCGAGCTCGAGGGGATCAGCAGCGAGCTGATCGGCACGCTGGCCCGCGAGGGGCGCATCTAGTGCCGCGCCGCCGCAACCGCCAGGAATCGGGCATCACGGCCGAGATCAACGTCACCTCGCTCGTGGACGTGGCGCTGACGCTGCTCGTGATCTTCATCATCACCGCGCCCATG
>NZ_DATBNB010000716.1 GCF_036554565.1 Longimicrobium sp.
CGACACGCAGGCGCTGAAGGAGAGCGACGCGTTCATCATCCCCGAGCTCTCGTCGGCCGTGCGGCAGCTCCTGCTGGAGCGCCACCTGGTCAGCCGCGAGCTGGTGGGCGGCGAGGGCCATCCCGCGCCGACCAGCACCGCGCTGATCATGGCGCCCGGCGAGGCGCTGAGCGTAATGGTGAACGAGGAAGACCACCTGCGCCTGCAGAACATCGTGGGCGGCTTTCGCCTGCGCGACGCCTGGCGCGACGTGGAGCGGCTGGACGACGAGCTGGGCCAGCGGCTTCCCTACGCCTTCCACGCGGAGTTCGGCTTTCTAACCAGCTGCCCGACCAACGTCGGCACCGGCCTCCGCGCATCCGTCCTGATGCACCTGCCGGGACTGGTGCTGACGCAGGAGATCGGCAAGGTGCTGCAGGGGATCAGCCAGGTGGGGCTCACCTTCCGCGGCCTGTACGGCGAGGGGAGCGACGTCGTGGGCAACTTCTTCCAGATCAGCAACCAGACGACGCTGGGGAAGACGGAGGAAGACCTGATCGACCACCTGCAGCGCATCGTTCACCAGGTGGTGCAGTACGAGGCCCAGGCGCGCTCCGTCCTGCTGCGCGACGCCCCCGTGGTGATCGAGGACAAGGTGTGGCGTGCGTACGGGTTGCTGCGCCACGCCAGGTCGGCTTCGTTCGAGGAGGTGATGAACCTCCTGAGCGGCGTACGGCTTGGCGTGGGCCTGAAACTAATCGGAGACGTACGTGTACAGACGCTGAACCGGATCATGATCTTTGCCCAGGCGGCCCACCTCGAGCGCGTGGTGGATGGAAGCCTGCCCCAGGGCGATCCGGACGTGAGGCGCGCGGCGTTCGTCCGCGGCATCCTGGCGTCGGAGGAATCTGGCGCGACGCATGCGTAATGCGCGCGTGGAACGTGGGAGTTCGCCCCGTCTCGCCCCGAACTGAGGTCCTGCTCAAATGAACTACAATTTCACCGACCGCGTGCGAAAGGTCCTGGCCATGGCCCGGGAAGAGGCCATCCGGCTTCAGCACGACTACGTCGGTACCGAACACATCCTCCTGGGGCTGATCCGCGAGGGCGAGGGCGTGGCCGCGGCCGTGCTGAACAACCTGAACGTCGACCTGGAGCAGGTGCAGGAAAAGGTCGAGGAGTCGGTTCGGCGCGGAAAGGCCACCATCGCGCTGGGCGAGCTTCCGTATACGTCGCGCGCCAAGAAGGTGCTGGAGTTCGCCATGGCCGAGGCCCGCGAGCTCAACCACAGCTACGTGGGTACCGAGCACCTGCTGCTGGGGCTGCTGCGCGAGGAAAAGGGCATCGCCGCCGAGGTCCTCACCCAGCTCGGCGTGAGCCTGGAGGATGCCCGGCGCGAAACGCTGAAGCTGCTGGGGAGCGAGCCGAACGCCGCGCCTTCCGTTGGCTCCGGGCCCTCGGCCTCGGCCAGCGGCGCGACGCCGGCCAAGGGTGACAAGAAGAGCAAGACGCCGGCGCTGGACCACTTCTGCCGCGACCTGACGGAGCTGGCGCGCCAGAACGAGCTGGACCCCACCATCGGCCGCGCGGAAGAGATCGAGCGGGTGATGGAGATCCTGTCGCGCCGCAAGAAGAACAACCCCGTGCTCATCGGCGAGCCCGGTGTGGGCAAGACGGCCATCGTCGAGGGCCTGGCCCAGCTGATCGCCGAGAACAAGTGCCCCGACTCGCTGCGCGACTACCGGGTGCTTTCGCTGGACATGGCAGCCGTCATCGCCGGCACCAAGTACCGCGGCCAGTTCGAGGAGCGGCTCAAGGCGGTGATGAACGAGATCAGCCAGAACAAGAACATCATCCTGTTCATCGACGAGCTTCACACGCTGGTGGGCGCGGGCGCGGCCGAGGGCGCCATCGACGCCAGCAACATGCTGAAGCCGGCGCTGGCCCGCGGCGAGCTGCAGTGCGTGGGCGCGTCCACGCTGAACGAGTACCGCAAGTACATCGAAAAGGACGGCGCGCTGGAGCGGCGCTTCCAGACGGTGAACGTGGAGCCGCCCTCCATCGACGAGGCCATCCAGATCGTCACCGGGCTGCGCGGCCACTACGAGGACCACCACCGCATCCGCATTCCGGACGACGTGATCGAGGCGGCGGTGAAGCTGTCGGAGCGCTACATCACCGACCGGTTCCTGCCGGACAAGGCCATCGACGTGATCGACGAGGCCGGGGCCCGCGCGCGCCTGCAGACGCAGGTGCCGCCGCCCGACGTCGAGGAATTGAAGAAGCAGCTGGAAGAGGTGGCGGGGAAGAAGGACGGCGCCATCCGCGACCAGGACTTCGAGCGTGCCGCCGAGCTGCGCGACTACGAGCGCGACCTGCAGCGCCGCATCCAGGACCGCGAGAAGAGCTGGGAAGAGGAGCGGAAGACCAACCGCCCCGCGCTCAGCGAAGAGGACGTGGCGTTCATCGTCAGCCGCTGGACGGGCATTCCCGTCACGCGCCTGAAGCAGGCCGAAACGGCCCGCCTGGTGAACATGGAGGGCGAGCTTCACCAGCGGATCGTGGGGCAGGACAAGGCGGTGCAGACCATCGCCAAGGCCATCCGCCGCAGCCGGGCGGGGCTCAAGGACCCCAAGCGCCCCATCGGCTCGTTCATCTTCGCCGGGCCCACGGGCGTCGGCAAGACGGAGCTGGCGCGCGGGCTGGCCGAGTTCCTGTTCGCCGACCGCAACGCCCTGATCCGCGTGGACATGTCGGAGTACATGGAGAAGTTCTCCGTGTCGCGGCTGATCGGCGCGCCTCCGGGGTACGTGGGCTACGAGGACTCGGGAACGCTGACCAAGGCCGTCCGCCGCAAGCCGTACTCGGTGGTGCTGCTGGACGAGATCGAGAAGGCGCACCCCGATGTGTTCAACATTCTGCTGCAGGTGCTCGATGACGGCCGCCTGACGGACAATAAAGGCAGGGTTGCTAACTTCAAGAACACCATCGT
>NZ_DATBNB010000717.1 GCF_036554565.1 Longimicrobium sp.
AGAGAAAACGGAGAGGACGCAGAGACGCTTGCAAGCGGCTCTGCGTCCTCTCTTTCATCTCTGCGGCCTCTGCGTGAAACGTCCCGAAGAGCCGGCGACTACTCCGGCAGCCGCTGCTCCACGCGCGAGTCAGGCTCCTGCACCGTAACGTTGTTGGGGTCGTTCTTCAGCGCGGCGGCGCGCTTGGCGGACTTGCCGGTGGGCCTGCCCTTCTTGCCCTGTGCCTCCGGGCCGCCGATCTCGTCGTTCATGCGCCGCGCCCCGGGTTCCGGCTCGATCCCGCTTCCGCGCTCCACCGCCCAGATCTGCGTGAACTCGGCGCCGAAAAGGATGATCATCGACGAGTAGTAGATCCACACCAGCACCAGCGCCAGCGACCCCGCCGCGCCGAACGCCTCGCCCGGGTTGCTGCGGCCCAGGTAGTAGCCCAGCGCGAACTTGCCGATGACGAAGAGCAGGCCGGTGAACACGGCGCCCACGAGCGCGTCCTTCCACGCGATCCGCGCGTCGGGAAGCACCTTGAAGATGGCGGCGAACAGGCCGGTGATCACCACCAGCGAAAAGATGAAGTTGAAGATGTGGAGCACCACCTCGTTCGCGCCCGGGATGATCTGCCCGATGAACCCGCCCAGCGCAGAGATCGCGGCGCTGAGGGCGAGCGACACGAGGAGCAGGAAGGCGATGCCGAGGACCATCCCGAGCGAAAGCACCCGCTTGAAGATCATGTTCTTGATGCCGCCCGCGGCGGGATCGGGCTCCACCTCCCAGGCCCGGTTCAGCGCGCTCTGCAGCTGAAGGAAGGCACCCGTTGCGCCGAACGTCACCGCCGCGATGCCCAGGAAGGCCTTCAGCCCGCGCCCGCCTGGCTTTTCCGACTGCTGGATGATGGTGCCCACTTCTTCGGCGCCGGCGGAGCCCATCAGACTCCCCATCTGCGTGGCGAGCGCCTCCTGCACCTGTGCCGGCTCGAACACCATCCCCGCGATCAGCAGGATCAGGATCAGCAGCGGCGGCAGGGAGAACACCGTGTAATACGAAAGCGCCGCCGCCATTCGCGGGCATTCGTCGTCGGAGAAGTCCTTGAACGCCCGCTTCAGCAGGCCGAAGGTGCCTTTGACGTCCATCGTCCGGGATTCCTGGGTTGTAGCAGGTTCGTAGAATGCCGGACGCGGTTTGCAAAGGTGGTTCCAGCGGGAGGGCAGGGTCCCTCTCCCCCGCAAACAGCGCCGCAAACAGCGCGGGAGAGGGGAGCACTTGGGTGGGGGTTCGATCGGCTGGATCGCATGCCGCGGGAGGCCCCTCCCCCCGGCCCCCGTCCCCCGCTGCGCAGGGGAGGGGGAGACCTGAAACGCGTCTCGGCTGGCTTGGCGCACATGACTGCGCGTACAGTCCGCGAAGGCGGACTTTGGGCCGTTGTTGCCGCGACTTCAGTCGCCCCGGCAGGGCCGAGGCCTCCACTCATGCGAGGGCTAGTCCGGGGCTACGCTGAACCGGTAGACCGTGCGCGAACTGTAGCGCTCGCCCGGGCGGAGGATGGTGCTGGGGAAGGCGGGCTGGTTGGGCGCGTCGGGAAAGTGCTGCGGCTCCAGGCAGAACCCGCAGCGGTGGCGGTACGGCACACCGCCTTTGCCCACCGCTTCGCCGTTCAGGAAGTTCCCCGAGTAGAACTGCAGCCCGGGCTCCGTGGTGAACAGCTCCAGCACGCGGCCGGT
>NZ_DATBNB010000718.1 GCF_036554565.1 Longimicrobium sp.
CTCGCACGGCAGCTCGGCGGCCGGCAGTTCGCCTACGCGCTCCTTTTCCTCCGCCAGCCGCAGGGCCAGGTACCGCATCCGCCGCACGTTGGTGGGGTCGCCGAACTCGCCCTCGCGCGCAAGATGGCTCTGCCCCGTGGCCGCCGCGGCAACCACCGACCGCACCTGCTCGATCTCTTCCGCCGCCAGCCGCCCCAGGCCTGGCAGCTCCAGCCGGGGCGCGCGCTCCTGCACCAGCACCTGGCGGGCGAAGGAGATGAACATGGAGCACGCCTCGGGGCACGGCACCCGTTCTCCCTCGGCCTCCCCTTCCGTCGGAAGCGCGAGCGGCGTTTCCGTGTCCACGTCCCACGCCACCCGCCGCAGGCACACCTCGTCGCCGCAGCAGGCGCGGACCGTGTTCCGCACCACCGGCGCGGGCAGCAGCTTCACCGCGCCGTACATGCCGGTCTGCCGCGCCGCCACCTCGTTCCAATGCGTCACCCGCAACGTGGATTGCCGCCCCGCGTGCCAGTGCATCGCGCAGGCCGGGTACAGGTAGTCCAGCGCCGTCCACAGCGCCCGCGCGTCCAGGTCCACCAGCGCCCAGCCCTGCCGCAGGTTGGGCGACGTCTTCAGCGGGCGGTGGTCTCCCGAGTTGGTCGTCTGGCCGATCCCGATGGCGGCGTACGGGTCTGCCGTCACCGTTTCCAGCGACTCCAGCGAACGCCGCACGTCTCGAACGTGGCGGATCTCGTATCGTCCGTCGCCCATATGAAGGAGGCGCACCTGCAGGAAGACGCGCCCCGCCGGCTCCTCGTTCACCCACGCCACCAGCGCCTCGCGCGCGGCGGCCATCCCGCCCGGCGCGTGCGATCCGCGCACCTCGCGCGCGTCAGACACCCGCGGCCTCGGTCACCCGAACGCCTTCGGGCACCTGCGCCCCCGCCTCTCGCGCGCGCTGCAGCACGATCTCGGCGATCTCGGGAAAGGTGCCCACCGGCGCGGCGTAGAAGATCACCCTGCCGTCCTTTTCCGTCACCGTGGTCACCGCCGGACGGTTGATCCCCAGGTCGTCGGGAATGGTTTCCTGCGTGTGCCACCCCTCCGCGACGAAGAAGGGCACGAGCACTACGGTGTCTTCCTCCATCCCGTCCAGCACGGCGCCGACTTCCGGCTCCTGGTCCAGAAAGCCCGTCTTCACGTGGCCGAACACCCCCGCCTCGCCGGCCTGGCGGCTGACGCGGTAGATGACCTCCGACGAGTTGCTGTTCCGCTCCGTCCCGTGGCCAATGATGATGAGCCCCGCCCGGCGCGCCCGCTCCGCATCCAGCCCCGCCGTCTCTTCGGCGCGGCGCAGGATCATTTCCGCCATGGACGGGTGGGTACCCACCGGGCCGGTGTAGTGGATGGTCTTCCCCAGCTTGCGGGTGACGGACGGGGCCGGGCCGGAAAGCCCCAGCTCGCGCGGGATCACCTCTTCGGTGAAGTAGCCCTCGGAGATGAAGAGGGGTACCACGTACACCTCGTCGGCCTCCACCAGGTCGAACACCTCGCGCATGGAGGGCTCTTCCTTCCAGAAGCACTCGCGCACCTCGTCGAACACCCCGGTGCGGCGGATGGCCGCGGCGTGGGCGTAGACGGGCGCGCTGCTCTCGGCGTTCAGGTGCGAGCCGTGGCCGATGATGATCAAAGCCTGCAACGTGTTGCTCCTTCGACAGTCGTTGTGCAACGGGCGAAGATGCAGGGGCGGCGCGGCGCGGGCAAGGGACGCGCGTCAGCGCTCGACGTCCGCGAGAGCGGTCGGTTCGTCGCGGACGTCGGGGGGCAGGCTGAAGACGGGAAGGCGAAGGCCGCGGTGGATGGCGAGGAAGCGCAGCAGGGCGATGGCCACCATCCCCGTGATCGCCGCGTGCGCGCGCGGCGCACCGATGGCCTCCAGCGCCAGGTACAGCCCGATGCCGGCCATGGCCGCGGTGGCGTACAGGTCCATCGCGGGACGCAGGATCAGCGGGATCTCGTTCGTCAGGACGTCGCGAACCATGCCGCCCGCCGTTCCCGTGATGGCGCCCATCATCACCACCAGCGGCGCGGAGAGCCCCGCATCCTGCGCCACCTGCGCGCCCGCGATGGCGAACAGCGCGAGCCCGAGCGCGTCGGCGATCAGCAGCGTGTTGTGCGGCGGGCGAAAGCGCCTCGTCCACGCCACGGTGGCGAGCGAAGCCACGGTGATGACCACGATGTAGGCCGGATCGGCGATCCAGAAGATGGGGTGCCGGTCCAGCAGCAGGTCGCGCACGGTGCCCCCGCCCACCGCGGTCACCACCGCGATCACCACCACGCCCAGCAGGTCCAGGCTCTTGCGCCCCGCCGCCAGCGCGCCGCTGATGGCGAACACGAACACGCCGAGCAGGTCCAGGTAGTAGGGGATCACCGTTCGTCCGCCCGTGGAGGAAAGCTGCGTCGCGCGGGAGATGATAACGGCTTCGCGGCCATCCGCCATCCCGCCGTTCCGGCCAGTCCGCTTCTTGCTCCAGCGGGGCGGGCGCGAAACATTCCCGCACCCTCTCTGCCGCATTCACCCCGGCCGCACCCGTCCAATGCCGATCCGCTGCTTGCCGTTCGTTCTCGCCCTGCTGGCCTTCGCGGCTCCCTCCGCCGCGCAGCGGGCGGCGCGTGGACTCGTTCCCGGCGACGAGGTGCGGGTGCGCGCGCCGTCCGCGGCCCCGGGCGTCATCCGGGGCGAGGTGCTGCGGTACCAGGGCGATACGCTGGCCCTGCGCCAGGCCGGGACGGGGCGGGAGTTCGCGATTCACGTGGACAGCATCCGCGGGATGGCGCAGAACCTGGGATTCGACCGGCGCCGCTCCACCATCCGCGGCGCGCGGCTGGGCCTGTTCCTGGGCGCCGCGGCGGGCGGGGTGGCGGGCCCCTTCGTGGCCATGGAGGGGACTGACGAGGACTTCGGCACGAACGCGGCACTGGTGTTGGCCGGTGGGGCGCTCGCCGGCACGGGGCTTGGCGCGCTGGGCGGGGCGGTGTTCGCGCGCGACTACTGGCAGTCGTACGGCATGCCGATCCGCCGGGCGCGGGTCACGCTGTCGACGGACCGGGTGGGCATCTCCATCCCCGTTCGCTGACCGCGCTATCCCGCCGAACCCGGGTCGGTGCGGACGATCATCACCCCCGCCAGCGTGAGCGCCGCGCCCATCAGCGCCAGGGCCGAGGGGCGCTCGTTCAGCAGCACGGCGCCGGCCATCAGCGCCACCACGGGGGTGAGGTTGCTGTAGATGGCGGTGCGCGTGTTCCCGATCCGCTCCACCCCGCGATACCAGATCAGGTACGCCAGGCCGATGGCGAACGTGGCCGAAAAGAGCATGCCGCCCCACGCCCGCCCGTCCACCGCGCCCCAGTCCTGGCGCGACAGGGCCGGGCTTCCCGCCACCACCAGCCCCACGGCCCCCACCCACAGCGTCCATGCCGTCGTGCGGATGCTGCCGTACTTCCGCACGATGGGCCGCGCGCCCACGGTGTAGCACGCCCAGGCGGCCGACGCGGTCACCAGGATGGCGTTGCCGACCAGCGCCTCGCGCCCTTCCACCCGCAGCGTCGCCCCGCTGACCAGCGCCACGCCCAGGATGGAGAGCGACGCGCCGCCCCAGGTGCGCGGCCCCGGCTTCTCGTGCCCGGTGAGCATGGAGAGGAACGCCGTCATGATGGGCGTAAGCGCCAGCATCAGGCTGGCGTGCCCCGCCTGGGTGCGGTCCAGCCCCAGGATGAAGCACATCTTGTGGATGCCCGCATACTCACAGCGATTTATCGGGTTGAAGGTGAAACGCCGGACTTTTCACCGGATAACGGGTTGCCCATCCTGCCGAGGATTCTACGGTCGTCGCTGGGCATCAGGTGGGCATACGTTCTGTCCACCTCGTCCGCCGTGTTGCCCATGAGCCGGGCGATGTCGCGACTCGCTACGCCTTCTTGGGCGAGCCACGACGCGAACGTGTGCCGCAGGCTGTGGAGTGTGAGCGCGTCGCCCTCCCGCCCGTACCGAAGCCCCACCGCCTCGAAACCCGACTGGGCGCTGTCGCGCAGGGTCCAGTAGCCGAGCGGCTTGTCGGCGCGGGACGTACGGAAGAAGTAGCGGCGACCGGCGTAGCCGCTTTCCCGGTGCTCCACCAGCAGCGGGTATAGGTCTTCGTGCACCGGCACCGTGCGGACGCTGTTGGGGTTCTTGGTGTCCCATCCGTGCTCGCCTTCCCTACTCTGCACGTGGATCACGGAAGCGGCTGCAGAGTCCCCGAGCACCATGTCGATGTCGGTGCGCAGGTGCGTCAGCTCGCGAGCCCGAAGGCCGGCGAGCGTGCACGTAGCCAGGGCGGCGCACAGCGGATGGCCCCGGTGCTTGCGGATCAGCACGGCGAACTCTTCGTGCGAAAGGAAGCTGTGTCGCGTGGTCTTCCGGTCGGCGGGCGTAACCTCTTTCCAGGGGTTCGCGACGAGCCGCGGCGTGAAGCCGTGCATGCGCGATGCTTCGGCTTCTACCGACAGCGCACGCCGCCACAGGAACGTCGCCACGTCGTACGCCGAACGCTGGCTGTTGGGCGACCACACCCGCGGGGGGTTCTGGGGGTGCCGGGTCGGCTTGGGCGAGTAGAGGAAATCGCGGCACTCGGCAATCGTGATCGTGTGCAGCTCGCGTTCGGGGCCGAAGAACCGCAACAGGGCGCGGGTTCCACGCTCGTAGACCTCCTTGGTGCCGCCTGACCGCGTAGCACCCTTCTCAGCCACGACGGATTCTGCCAGCGCCGCGAGCGACAGGTCCGGCAACGGCACGATGGCGGGGCTGTCCGCCGCCTCGCTATCCACCGGGGCAGGGTTCAGCGCGACGCGCAGGGAATCCACGTCGCCCGCGGCCTCGGCCACCTGGCGCACCGTCAGCGTCCCGGCGCGCACTGCCTCCACCACGTCGAACGCCTCAAGGTCCAGCAACGTGTCCAGCGCGCGCGCCAGCTTCGCCCCCTCTGCCCGCTTCTTGGTGCCGAGGCTGATGTCGATGCGACCGCCGCGCAGCCCTTTGCGGCGACGCTCGTAGCCGAGGTAGCCGTCCCGGCGTTCCTTGATGCTCATGCGGCTTTCGCCTTCTTCGTGCGGCGTTCCATGAAGGAATCGATGGACTCAGGGCTGAACCGCCACTCGGGACGCTTTGCGCCAGCCCGGCTCACGTCGGTCGCCTCAATCTCTCCGTCCTCCAACAGCGCAAGGACGTGCTCGTTGCTGACAGGCACCGCGCCACCGATCCGCTTGGCGGCTTCGGATGTGGATATGCCGTTGTAGCGCGCCCGTTCCTGCTCGATGGTCCTCATGCCGACACCTGCTGAGGGGCGTCCACGTCACCGAGGGGATCGTCGGCGCTGCGCTGTACCTCCACCGTCTCGTCGGGGTCGGCAAGGAGGTCGGCCCACACGCGGACTCGATCAGTCGTTACCTCCGCGGCCGGGACGATTCCGTTCCAGCCGGTCCACTCCGGGTCGTTGGTACGCTTGAATTGAAATCTCCCCTCAATCAGCGCCCACACCAGGCCGGCGTTCTCTGGCCGCTGCGCCGGATCCGGCACCTCACGCGCGCGCTTCACGGTCACGGTGGGCATGGGGTACGCCTCGGCGGCGCGCTGCTCGGGTGGCGTCAGGTTGCCAAAGGCCACGCGCCGCACCCCGTCCGCGAACGCCTTCTGCTCGTGCGCCGTCACCACGGCCTCTACGTCGGCGAGGATGGCGTCCACGCGAGCAAGCGCACGGGGATGGTCCTCCAGCAGACCGGCGTTCGCCATGATCCGCTCCCGCAGCTGCTCTTTGATCTTCGGGTCCATCATCGGCCATGCTCCGCGTTGTAGGCGTCGGGCAGATCGTCGCACGTGGGACAATCACCCGCGTCTGGGAGATGGCGACCGCACGTCCGGCAGAAGAAGTCCAGCACGGCGCGGCGGTGTGCGTCACTGGGCAGTTTCAGCAGGCGGGCGACGGCCGATTCGCCCATGCGCTTCACCGGGTCCACCCACATGCCGTTGCGGTAGAGGCTGCCCTTCAGGTCCACGGGTCCAAGCAGCGGCTCGCATGAGAGGAAGCGTACGGCGGCGGGCACGGCCAGCAGGTGCGCGATCCGCTCGTCCGCGCGCTGCTGATCTTCCACGGTGCACCCGGCCCACACGTTCGCGGGCCAGTCGCCTTCCCAGCCGGACGCCTGCGCCAGCCGCACCATGTTCTCGGGACGCTTGGTGAGTAGTAGCCAGTCCAGCTCCGGCGTGGCCTGGATCAACGCGAACAGCCGCGCGCGCGGCGCCACCAGGTCGGGGCGGTCCTCGAACACGTCGGCCAGCGACGCGCAGAACACGCGGGGGCGCACGTGCACCTTGTCCAACGCCCACGCGGTCGTGCGGTTACCAGCCGCCAATCGGTTCCACGCGAGCGGCTTTCGCCAGTTGGCGTCGCTGGTGACGTGGCGGGCACCCTTCGGCCCCCACAATTCGTTGCCGCCCGCGCGCTGGACGCGGACGTACGTATTCGTGTGCTCCGCATAGCAGTTCACGCAGCCGGGGCTCACCCGCTGGCAACCGATCCACGGATTGAACGTGTGATCGCACCACTCGATTTTCGTATTCGCTCCCATGGGTTCAGCCCTCCACGCGGCGGAAGGTGATCGCCCACACCCACGGCATCGCACCCCAGCCGTAGCCGCGCGCGCCGTTGATGCTGTCCCACAGGCCACGGAACGCCGGGATGATCCCCGCGCAGGCCGTGTGCTGGACGCCGGGGTGAATGTCGCACAGCGGCGCCGCGCCTTCCGCCGTCGCATCGGCCATGTTGATGTCGTTCACCCGCTCCACCCGTACGTCCACGATTTCCAGCACCAGGCGGCACGCCCAGCGGGGCATGTGGATGGAGGGGCGCCACGCCTTGAGGAAGCGCGCGCAGTAGTCGTTGCGGTCGTACTCGGACTCGCCCGGAATCGGCGCTCGCTGGCGCGGCACCCCGGACAGGTAGTCTGCCGGTCGACCAATCTCCGCCGTAGCTCCGTCGGCGCGGTAGGCTAGGCGGTGGCTCCGGACCGCAGGCTCACGGGAGTTCCAGACGCTGCCTCGATAGCCCCACGCCTCGCGCACCCACAACCGGTTGCCGATCCGCCCATAGGGGCACAGCATCGCGCGACCGGGGTTGATGCCGTCCGCGTCGTACCAGATCGCCCCGTCCATTGCGGGGTCCATACCGGCGGTGACGCCCCCCAGCCCTTCCACCACACGGTGGATTGGCTGCGGCCGCACCACGCGCCGGGTCTGTGTCTTCCGCCCGTCGAGGATCGCCCGCACCATCGCATCCGAGAACAGGATGGGGCGCTCCCGCACGGCAGTTTCGGCGGCGCGCATCAGCCCACCTCCACAGCAGAAGCGGCGGGCGCGGCGACCTCATGGCCTGGGCACCCCTCGCGATCGCTCCACCCCTCGCAGCGCGGACCCACCGGCAGGTACAGCACACCGTTCCCAAGCAGGTCCAGCAGCGCGCTCCGCACCTTGCGGCCGTCCTTCAAGTCGCGGCCTTCATCGTCCACGAGCCCCAACCTACCGAGCTCGCGGTCCGTCCTCATCAGCGCGCCTTTCACATCGAGGCGCATGTGCGTGGTCTTGAACGCCATCGGTTTCTCACCCCCTCCCCACATCGTGTATTGGAAGCCCGCAGGTACGGGCGCCTCTTTGCTCTTCTCTGCCGTCGTGGGCGGGTCCACCCTCACCACGGGTGCCGCGCTTGACCGGCTCCGCTTCGTCGTCGTGGGGAGCGGTGGCGGTTCTGGTTCGGCGGGCGGCGCGGACTTGGGTTGCCGCCGGAATGTCGTGTTGACGATCGGCGTCCCGTCCACGGTGAAGCGGTCGCGCGGCTCGTCCAGCAGGTCCGGGCGGTGCACCTGGCCATCGTCGGCCTCCCGCTCCCGCCGGGCCGCGTCGATGCGTGCGGCCTCGCGCCTGCGGCTCGCCTCCATCTCGGCTTGCAGTTGCTCCCTCGTCAGGCCGGGCGTCCCGGCGATCCGCACGCGCTCCATCGGTTCAGGCCGCGAGACGGCGGCGGGCGCGGGCCTCGCAGAGCCCGCCCACCCGGTCCGTACCGAACCGGAAGCAGAGGGCATCGAATCTGCGCTCGGCCTTCCACAGCCCGCCCGCGCTCGCCCCGCCCCTCTCGAGCGCGTCATCATCCAACAGCCCGCCCAACACGATGCCTCTCCGATCAAGGCGGAAGTTCCCCGCATGGCCGGCCAGGCATCGGCAGTGCGTGGCCGGATCGTGGTAGTCCTCCGCGACCCATCGGCCGGATGCGTGAGCGATGCGCTGTTGCGCCCGACGCGGGAGGGCGTCGATGAACTTCCCGATCATCCCCATGATCCTCAGCCCTCCCCGACGACAGAAGAGGTGCGAATCAAGACGGCGATGTGGTAGGCGTCCCCGGCATTCGGCACGGACTCAATCGCACGGGCGGACGTGTATCCCACGCGGCTCTCCACGACTTCGCCACTGGCCCGCTCGCGTGTGCTTCCATCTTCGAAGGGCTCGGCGTGGTTCACGATGATGTGAGCCCAGTACTCGTTCTTGCTGGTGCGGGTCACCTGAATGGCGCCCCCGGGGAACTCGATGATGTGCTCGGCCGGTTCCGGCTTCTTATTCGGGTCGCCCAGCAGCTCGATCCGGCGCGGCGCCTTGTTGATCGGGTAGTTCTTCGCGGTCTCGGCCATTCCCTCAGCCCTCCTGTTGGGCGTTCAACTCAGTAAGCGTGATCTCCACCCGTGGGCGGTCGCGGTCCACCTGCACCGCCGTCCGCCCTGCGTGGATGTCCCTGTCGTTCTCTACCAGTCCCGCATCTGCGATCCCGTCCCGTGCTGCCTTGAGGGCTGCAGCTGCGTTGTCGTCATCGGGGGTGCGGGCGTCGGGCATGTAGACCACCGCCGTCATCGTCGCACCCTCCCACCTCGGCACCCGCCCTACCAGCCGGACCGCGTTCGCCGCGAGCGCCCGGTACGCTTTCACCGCCGCCGACTTCTTCCGCCAGTGCGCCCGTGCGTTCGGGCTCAGTTCCTTGGGCGGCAACGGGAGCGTCACCACGAGCGCCGCGCCGTCCCACCTGGCCGCCGCTTCAGCCCCGTGCCGCGCCAGCTTCCGCGCCACCCGCCCCGTGCCCTTGCCGTCGCGCGGCGCCTCTCGGCACGGGTCGCACTGCAGCCCTCTCGCGGGACGCTCCCGGCAGACCACGCACACCGGCACCGCGGGGGTCGGCGGGACGGGCTGGCCGCCCCGCCCACGCGTCACGCGATGACGGCCAGGTCTTCCACCCCGGCGTCCTTCAGCCGGTCGGAGAGCCACGTGTCGATGTTGCCGATAGCTTCGAGCTGCCACGCCCCGCCGTCCGCCTCGAACAGCGCCGCCGCCATCCCGTCGCCCTGCTCCTTGAGCCGCAGGAAGAAGTTGGATTCGGGCTGCGCCACTTCGGGGAACGTGCGGAAGGGCACCAGGGCGAGCCGCGTCGGGGCAACCGTCGTCCTCGTGAGGACTGCGCCCTTCCGAACCTCCACCTGCTGGGACACGCCGTCGTCCATGAACTCGGCTTCGTTGATGGACTTCACGCCGCCCAGCAGCTGCACCAGCCCGGCGCGGTCTGCCGCGTCCTCGAACAGCGCCTGCGTGGCGATGATGACCACCTCGGTTGAGGCGAACGCCCCGAACCGGAACTGCTGGAAGGCGGCGAAGCGGTCGAAGTGCTCCGCGACGATGTAGGTGTGCCGCTGCTGGTGATGGCCGGTCAGCCTCCCGCGAAGCTCCACCCGGCCGGGGTTCACCACGTGCAGAACGCACTCGTTCAGGGGGAGCGTGTCGCGGTTCGCCTCGATGTAGTCGGTCAGCCCCGTCAGCGTGTGCACCGTCAGCGCCGCCGGCGCGGGGTCCTTCGGCGGTGCGACGTACTGCAACGTTGTCGTGCTGAACGTGAGTCCATCGATTTCCACGATGCGCGGCTCGGCCGCGAGGGCCTGCTGCGCGAGGTCGGCGACGTTCTTGACGGCGGTCCCGTCCAGTGAAGTGCTCATTGATCGGCGTTCCTTTGACGTTGGAGTTGGCGATCAGCTCGCGGCAGGCGGGCGGATCGGGTGGACGCTGGCCGCCTGCGGCATGGCCTCGTACTGGATTCGGTCGTACGCGACGGCCACCGTCTCGCCGTCCCTGCGCTCCTTGCCGATGAACACGACACCGCCCTGCGGCTTCATGCCCGCCAGCTTCGCGGCGACCTTGTACTCGATCGACGCCGCCGTGCGGTCCTCCGTGGGCTTCAGCTTCACCGTCAGCACCACGGCACGCGCGGCCTTCGGATCGGCGTTCGGGTCCAGGCAGTCCGCGAGGGCGCGTTCCAGCTCGGCGTTGAACTGCTCCACCGCGCCGCCCCGCCCGAGCGTTTCCAGCGTGACTTCCTTTTCTTCGGCTTGCACCTGCCCTCCGTCGTGGGAGGTTGATCGCGACGCGCCCGGCTGGCCCGTCACTTCCCTTCGTCCTGCCCGAACGCTTTCCCCGTCGCCGCTTCGATGGCTTCGACCACGGCCCTCGCGACGCGCGGCTGCTCCTTGATGGACTGCCAGTTCTCGCGGACGAACTCCTTGAGGTTGTGAGCCTTCCGGTTGACGCGGATCTCGGCCATGTCGCCAACGCGGGGGCCGACCGTCCGCACGTACTCCAGCATGGCTTCGTGCTCGCCAACGGGCGCTACGGGTGCGGTGGCCGGCGCGGGCGCGGGCGCAGCCTGGCGCGGCAGGTACTCGGCAGGGATCGCGGGCGGGTCCCACCGGAACGACGTGCCCTCGCGCGTCTTGCCGCGGAACCGGCCATCGTCGTGCACCCGCCCGAACGTTTCCTCCAACTCGTAGAGGTAGCGCCCGATTCCCCACTGGACTGCCGCGCGCTTCATCGCTGCCGACAGCCCGCCCTTCACGCCTTCCACGTCCGTGTTCTCCGCGCCGTCCCACTTCGTCACCCACTCGCCGCGCGTGGCCGTCACCTCGCCCGTGCCCGGCGCCACCACGTCGCGCGACACGTAGATGGAGATGCCGCAGACCACGCCGCCGTCCGGCCCTGGCTGGAACTCGTTGCGCCAGTTCTCCGGTCCGACCACCTCGTCAAGCCGCTGCTGGATCGCGCGGTTCGTCAGGTACGCCACGGCGATGCACCACACGCGACCCTGTTTCTCCCCTGCCGTCTGGACGCGCCACTCGATTGCGTCCTCGGGGAAGAAGTCCTGCAGCGCCTTGAAGTCGATGGGCATCAGCGCACCCGCAGGTGGTAGCCGCGGTCGCCAAGCGTGGCGAACGACAAGTCGGCGCCGGACTCCAGCGCGGCGCGAATGTCGTCGCTCTTGGGGCGGTACGTGGTCAGTGCCTCGCGGAACTGCTCCGGCAACTCCTCCGTGGGCACGTGCAGAACCAGCGGCGTCTTGCCGCCGTTGGCGCAGACCGCGAAGCGGAACAAGTTGCCGCCGATGGCCTTGTGCCCGCGCTCGCGCATGTACGCCAGCAGCCGCTCTTTCAACTGCTTCACACGGTTGAGCTCGGCGGCGGCCCGGTTGCGGAGCCGGTCCGCTTCGGCCGTCTTGGCTGCGGCCCGCGCCTCCAACTCCCCGATGACCTTACCGTAGCCGTCCAGCTTCACGGCCCGTGCGTCGCCAAGTTCGGCCATCCATGCGTCCACCGCCGCGGCCACGTCCTCGTCGCTCACATCGCCGCCCACATCGAACAGGAGTTCGGCCAGGGCGCTTTCGTCGGCGTCGATCTCGTAAAGGGTGCTCACTGGACGGGCTCCGGCGCGGTCGGGATGAACTCGCCACCGCTCTTCTCCGCAGGGGAGAGGGCGTCGAACTGCTCACGCGTGATGGCGGGCGGGTTGATCGTGGTGCTCACTTGAATCCGTTCTCGGGAGAGCTTACGTTTCCGGCTCGCGGGCGGCGGCTCTCCTGGTCATCGCCGTTCCGCGTCCCCGGCCCGTCCAGCGCGCTCACGCTGGCGGGCCTCTTCTCTTGTTCAGCCCAGGTCCAGGGCCTTGGCGATCTGCTCTGCGGCCTGCGGGTCCAGCACCTTCCCGCGGCACCACCACCGGACCAGCACGTCGGCCGTCAGGCACAGGCCGATCACCAGCCCCGCCATCATTCCCAGCCATACAGCGAACACGGCATCGAGCGTCATCGGGGGTTGCTCCTGTTCAGGCGGCGAGGGGATAGGTCGTGGTCGCGGCTGCGTGGGCGACGATCCACGAGCCCACGAGTTCGGCTACCTGGGGGACGACGGCGTTTCCGTATCCTCGGGAGGCGTTTGGCCCACCCGAGTCGCACCAATCGGGCGGAAAGCCCATCGTCCACCGGGACAAGCTGGGGGTCAGGAAACAACCGAACTCGTCCGCCAGGCGAGCGGCGAAGCTCCCCCCGGAGCCGCCAGTCTGAAACCCGTGCGATTGATTGCGCCTGAGCTGCCGCCGCAGTGATTCCAGGGAGTACCGGGCGCGCGTATCGTCCGACGCAGTGGGGGTAGGCCACAATGAAAAGCCGCTCTCGGAGATGCGGGGCACCAAGGAAGCACGCGGGTATAACATCCCACTCCGCATCATACCCGAGCGCGGCCAAGTCCCCGAGAACGGTTCCGAGCCCCCGAACAACGAGTGCTGCCACGTTCTCCACGAGCACGTATCGGGGTCGAACAGTCCGAATGGCTGCTGCATAGTTCTTCCAGAGGCCCGAGCGGGTACCCACCATGCCAGCACCAGCGCCGGCCAAGCTGATGTCTTGGCATGGAAAGCCGCCGCAGAGCACATCAACGGATTCCACTGCCGTGAAGTCGATTTGGGTGATGTCCCCATGGTTCGGCACGCCCGGCCAATGCTTCGCCAGTACCCGAACGGCGTAGGGGTCAATCTCCGACTGCCACACCACGCGCATCCCGGCGCGCTCCAAACCCAGGTCCATGCCGCCGATACCCGAGAACAGCGACCCCACGGTCAGCGTCGGCGCGGCCTTGGCGTTCACGCGGCCTCCAGCACCTGCTCGTCCACCGCCGCATGCACTCGCGCGTGCACCCTGGCGATCTCCCGTGCGTCCAGCTGGCCGGACCGCGCGCCGATCACCTGGTCCCCGTAGCGCACCACCCACAGCGATCCTTCGTGCTGGCTCGTGTATCCCAGCGGCACCCACTCGTCCACCATGTCGGGCTCCGGGTACGGCTCGCCGACGTACGGGTACGTGCGGTACAGCGACGTCCACTCGCCGCCCGGATCGTCGTACGTCACCACGAACACGGCCCGCGGGTAGACGCGGCGGAAGGCGTCGGCCCAGCGCTCGGCCAGGTTCTGACCGCAGGGACGCGACATGCGGCCGCACGCGTACTTCATCGCCTGCGCGGCTTCGAGGTCGTGCGGGACGGCGGGGTCCACGCGGAGCACGCGGTAGCGCTGGATACGGAGCGTCATCGGCCCGCTCCCGTGCTGGAGCCGTACGGGTTACTCACCCCGCCTGACTCGGTGCGTGCGTTCGACGGCGCGGGCGAGCCGCGGGGGAACCTCGAAGCCGGCCGCGAAGTGCTCGACACTCCGCTTCACGCTGCGCCGTATTCCGTCAACCTCCGGTGCGAACTGCCGCCGCCGACGCGCTAACACACGCTCGTTCACGATGCCACCTCCGCGGCTTCACGGACGGGGCTCAACCCCCAGGAGACGGGGCACGGGTTCGCCATCCAATCACGGACGGCCTGCTTGATCTCCTCCGGGTCCACGCCCAGTTCAGCCCAGAACGTGACGGGGCCGACGGCGTGGCGGCGGGTGTGGCAGGCGCGGCAAAGCGGCACCGTGTCCGCGTCGGTGCTGTCCTGCGGCTCGTGGTGTGGGTCGGTCGGGCAGTCGGGCGTCGCGTCCTGGCCGCACCCGATGCAGGGGAGCGAGCGGCAGGCGTCAGCCTGCGGCCCGAACTTCACGACCCGCTTCTCCGCCGCCCGCTCGTCGTTGCGCGGGTTCAGCTTCGCCCGCTTCTTGGGGGCGGCGTGCT
This sequence comes from Longimicrobium sp., assembly GCF_036554565.1. NCBI lineage: Bacteria > Pseudomonadati > Gemmatimonadota > Longimicrobiia > Longimicrobiales > Longimicrobiaceae > Longimicrobium > Longimicrobium sp. Next base: position 14,076 of record NZ_DATBNB010000718.1, read on the forward strand.
TCTCGGCGCGGCTGGG
>NZ_DATBNB010000719.1 GCF_036554565.1 Longimicrobium sp.
CTGCTCGTGCACAAGGGCGTGGAGTACGAGGCGTCCGGCGTCATCCCGAGCTTCGACGCCGAGAACGAGCCCGAGGAGTGGGGCATCATCCTCGACACGCTGCGCAGCACCATCGCCAGCGAGCCCGGCCGCTGGACGCGCATCGCCGCCGAGCTTCGCGGCGTGTCGGAGGAGACGACCACGGGCGTGCACCGCCTGTACGAGATGATGAACGCGGGCACACTGCTGTTCCCGGCCATCAACGTCAACGACTCCGTCACCAAGTCGAAGTTCGACAACCTGTACGGCTGCCGCCACTCGCTGACCGACGGCATCCTGCGCGCCTCCGACGTGATGCTGGCCGGCAAGGTGGCCGTCATCTGCGGCTACGGCGACGTGGGCAAGGGCTGCGCGCAGGCGCTCAAGGGCCAGGGCGCGCGCGTGATCATCACCGAGATCGATCCCATCTGCGCGCTGCAGGCCGCGATGGAAGGCTACCAGGTCACCACGCTCGACGAGGTGCTGGAAACGGCCGACATCTTCATCACGGCCACCGGCAACAAGGACATCATCACGGTCGACGACATGGCCCGCATGAAGGACAAGGCCATCGTGGGCAACATCGGCCACTTCGACAACGAGATCGACATGGCCGGCCTCAAGAAGCGCGGCGGCGTCGAGCGGATCAACATCAAGCCGCAGTACGACGAGTTCGTGTTCCCCGACGGGCACAGCGTGATGATGCTGGCCGAGGGCCGCCTGCTGAACCTGGGCTGCGCCACGGGCCACCCCTCGTTCGTGATGTCGGCGTCGTTCACCAACCAGGTGATGGCGCAGATCGAGCTGCACACCAACAACTCGGCGTACGAGAAGAAGGTGTACGTGCTCCCCAAGAAGCTCGACGAAAAGGTGGCGCGCCTGCACCTGGACAAGCTGGGCGTAAAGCTCACCCAGCTGTCGCCCAAGCAGGCCGAGTACATCGGCGTGCCGGTGGAAGGCCCCTACAAGCCCGACCACTACCGCTACTAAGCAGCGCCGACGGCCGGACGTGCGAAAGTAACGGCGTCACGAACGCGTGGCGGATCGGAGGGCGGGGCGGGGGAGCGATCCCTCGCCCCGCTTTTTCTGTGGGATGGCGACGGTGGGCCGCGCGAAACAGGCATTTGCGTGCGGGGATGTAAAATGTGTCATCTTAATGGTTTGCGGGCATCGCGATTGCACCTGCGCGCCGGACCACGCATCCCGCAAGGGAGCGCCCGATCGGCTGATCCGGCCGGCCGGGGTCCGGGACAAGTTCTGCCTGCAGCAGGCAACCATGCTGCGTCGCTCCCTCCTTCCGCTGGCCCTCGCGGCCGCGATCCTTTCCGCATGCACCGACGAGGGGATCGTGGACCCCGTCGCCACGGCCGTCGAGCCGGGCGCGGGGCCGCGGTTCTCCGGGGGCGTGGCCCCCGACCCGCAGCCCCGGCTGTACTCCAACGGCAACAAGTCGCTTGGCTGGGCCTACCGCCGCGCCTTTACCACGGCCACGCGCATCACCACCGACAGCATCAGCGCGTACCACCGCATCGGCGACACCGAGTGGTCCATCTACAACTCGTTCTACAACGGCGTGGTAGACGACTCCATCAAGGCGTGGGCGGGAGATACGCGGCTGAACCTGAACCCGTCGTTCATCGCGGCGCTGCTGGTGATCGAAAGCGGGCTGAAGCCGCACGTGTACGAGGCGGGCGGCTTCACCTACGGCTTCGCGCAGATGGGCCCCACCTCCGACAACGGGCTGATCCAGCACATCGACGAGCACCCCGACTTCGCCTGGATGAAGCCGCAGGTGCATCCGGCGTACGCGGCCACCAACGGCTACTCGCGGTCGCCGGCCAACCCCACCGACTCCGCGCAGCTTTCGCAGTGGTACTTCAGCGACCCGCTCAAGACCACGCGTGCCATGGTGTACCACATCAAGCACATCGAGAACCTGTGGAAGGGCACGCACAAGGTCACCTGGGGCAATGGCAGGCACTCGTGGTGGCGCCCGGCCGACAGCCGGCTGGCGTTCTCGCCGGGCGATACCTCGTACGCGGCCCTGGCGGTGACGGTGTACGGACGCGCGCCGACGGAAACGGAGATGTTCGACCTGGTGGCGGCCAGCTACAACCGCGGCTATCCCTGGGTAGAGAAGCAGCTGATCAAGTACGGAGCCAACTGGGTGAACCAGCTCAAGGCCGACGCCCTCACCGGCCCCTGCCTGAAGCCGGCGAGCGCGGGCCCGCGCGACAGCCTCGACCTGCGCCGTGAAGCCGCGTGCTACGTGGACCGCGCGCGCCACTACACGATCCTGTTCCAGAACGTCAACACCGAGATGAACACCGGCAAGGAGGTGCTCGACAACTTCGACACCGACGCCCTGACCCGGTGGACCACGTACCAGGGGCCCAGCTCGGTGGTGACCCGCACCGTTCCTCCCGCCTCCGAGGCGCACTATGGAACGGCGGTAGACGAGGGGCTTGGACTGCGGGTGGACTACAACATCGCCGCAAGCAGTTGGGGCGGGGTGGGACGATGGTACTCGTCGGCGCAGAACTGGAAGACGCGAACCACCATCGGCGCCACGGAGGGGATCGGGTTCTGGTACTACGGCAACGGCCGCGACCTGAACAGCGGGGCGGGCGTGGTGGTGACCGTGGAGCTGCAGGACAACAAGAGCGCCGACCCCGCGCTGCAGGGCGTGGACACCGCCGAGCGGTGGACGTTCAGCTTCCGCGACAACTTCATCGGGTGGCGGTACATCGACGTGCCGTGGACGGCCTTCACACGAGGAAGTTGGCAGCCGCACGCGTCCACTCCCAACGACGGACTGACGCTCACCGAGGTGTGGGGGATCAGCATCTCGCCGCAGAGCAGCGCGCGGTGGTTCCGCATCGACCAGTTCCGCCTGGTACAGGACCGGCCCTGGACCTGATCGGCTGAGGCGCGGCCGCGTCGTCGCCCGACGCTGCTCGGGACGCTGGCGCGGCGCGCGCCCTTCGATTACAATCAGGGTGCCCCGAACCCGCACCGCGGGATCGGGGCACCAGTTCCGTTCCACCGCCGCCCGTTTGGGCGCGGGGGAGGGAGGATCCGCGGCGGACGTCCGCGGATCCGCTGCGGTCCACGACAGCCGGGACGATCCCGGGCTGCAGAAATGACCGCCGGCGGGGCGCCGACCCAACAAGTCGCGCCGCGGACCGCGCGCCGGCAGCACAACCCGAACGATGGACGACCGAGAACGCCTGCAGTGGCTCGTGGCCCAGGCCCGGCGCGGAAAGAGCACCTCCCGCGCGAACCTGTGGTCGATCACCTTCCTTCACGCCTCTCCCCTGCTCGCGGCATGCCTGCTGGCGCTGCTGCTGGGGCGCCCCGAAGTCGCGGCCGCCACGCTTGCGCTGGTGGTGCTTACGCTGGGGCTGGTTCGCACCGCGGTGCGGCCACGGCGGATGATCATGGCTCCCGCCCGGCACCGGGTGGTGCGCTACGGGAGGTGAGACGCAGCCACTGACAGGTCCCGGAGCATGATTCCGGGGACCGCCGAACGGCTGGTCGATGCAGATAGACGGGTGGTCCTTCGATTGGAGGGGCCGCCCGTTTCGCGTTTCCATCCGGGGCGTTTGACTCGCCCTGGCCCGCCGGGTAGAATCGTCGGCGTTCCCGGCATCCATCGTCCCCAGCCCGCGCAGCGAATGCCGCCCAGCCCGCAGTGGTGCACCGTGGAGTTCCGCGCACGGTACTCCGAGACGGACCAGATGGGGATCATCTATCACCCCAACTACCTCACCTGGTGCGAGATGGGGCGTACGGAGCTGATCCGGCAGCTGTGGAAGCCGTACTCGCAGGTGGAGCGCGACGGCGTGCTGCTGGCGGTCACCGACGCCACGCTGCGCTACCATGCGTCCGCCCGGTACGAGGACCTGATCCGCGTGACAACGACGCTGGAGCAGGTGCGCTCCCGCGCCGTGTCGTTCACCTACCTGGTGGAGCGGGTGGAGGACGACGGAACCACCACGCGTCTGTGCACCGCGCGCACGGGGCTGACGGCGCTGGACCGCGCAGGCGCGCCGCGCAAGCTGCCGGCAGACGTACTCGAAGCCTTCCGCCGCGCCGCGGCCCCGGAGCCCGTATGAAAACCCTCTTCGTCCTGGCGCTGGCCATCGCGCCGCTGGCCGCCTGCGTACCGGCCGCTGGTGGAGGCACGTCCCAGCCCTCGCCGTCGGCGACTGCCCCTCTGCTGCGGCTGGAAGACCGCCGCGAGTACGATCCCGCCGTCTTCCAAGCGGCGCTGACGAGCCCCTCCGCGCCTTTGCGCCGCCGCGCCGCACTGGCGGCCGGGCGCATCCGCGACCCCCGATCGATCGCCCCCCTCGGTGCGCTGCTGAACGATCCCGACACCGCGGTCGCCGCCACGGCTGCCTTCGCGCTGGGGCAGATTGGCGACAGCGCGGCCGTGCCGCTGCTCGTTCCGCTCGCCGACCCCGCGCGCATCGTCGCCGCGCCGACCGTCGTAGGCGAGGCGGCGTACGCGCTGGGGAAGATCCGCCATCCCCAGGCCCGCGCCGCGCTGGAGCGCCTGCTGACGGATGCGCCGCGCGAAGGGCCCGGCGTGCGTGAGGCCGTGGGGATGGCGCTGCTGGCCATCTGGCGCCAGGGCCGCCCCACTCCCGTGGACGCGATCGCTCCCTGGCTGCGCTCGGCCGATCCCGAACTCCGCTGGCGCGCCGCCTACGCGCTCGCCCGGCGCGCGGAGCCGCGTGCCACCGCCGCGCTCTTTCCCCACGTCGCCGACGCCGATCCGCTCGTCCGCTCCTTCGCCGCCCGCGGCCTCACCGGGCCGATGGCGGACTCGTCCGGAATCGGGAGGACGGCGGCGCAGCAGGCGCTGGTCCGCATCATCATGCAGGACTCAGCGTATGAGCCCCGAATCAACGCCCTCCGCTCCCTGGGCACCTTGCCCAGGGCGCAGACCCTCGCGGTACTGACCGCCGTCGCGATGGAGCCGCGCAACGAGCACGAGGCGATCGCCGCCATCGAGTCCATGCAGCGGCTGGGTGCCGAAGCCGCGTCGTCTGCCGCTTTTCTGGCCAGCATCGCGCAGTCCGCGGCGCGACCCGTCTTCGTCCGGCAGACGGCGCTCGCCGCGCTGGCCGACGTGGACTCCACGTGGGCGGCCGGAGTGGCCCGCATGCTGGAGACATCGCCGGAGTGGAGGCTGCGCGCCGCGGCCGTGCGCGCCCTCGTGGAGGCCGAGGGTCCGAGCAACAACCGCCTGATGACGTTCGTCGCGGACCCCGACCCGCGCATCGGCGCCGCGGCCATCGAGCAGGCGCTGACCGTCGCGGGCGACAGCGTGAGCCGCGTCAGTGCCCTGTTGATAGCGGGGCTGGCGCACCGCGACGCGATCGTCCGCACCAACGCGCTCGGCGGCCTGGCGCGCCTGGCAGACCCCGCGACGCTTCCCGCCGTGTTCGACGCCTACCAGCGCGCCCAGACGGACACGCTGAACGACGCCGCGCTGGCCGCCGTGGACGCGGTGGCGGCCATCGACAAGAAGCAGCCCGGCGCGGCCGCACGATTCCTGGCCCGCTTCCCCCGGTCCGGCGACTACCTGGTCCGCCAGCGCGTGAACGCCGCCTGGGGCGACACGCTCACGGCCGCGTGGGGCGCGCCCCTGCCCATCGAAACGAACCGATCCCCCGCGGACTACGAGCGCATGGCGGCGGTGGAGCGGCGCGGAATCCGCCGCGCGACCATCGTCACGAACCGCGGCGACATCCAGCTGGAACTGTTCGCCGGCGACGCGCCGCAGACCGTCAACAGCTTCCTGTCGCTCGCCACCGCCGGGTTCTTTGACGGGCAGGAGTGGCCGCGCGTCGTTCCCAACTTCGTCATCCAGGGCGGCGACCCCCGCGGGGACACTTCGGGCGGTCCGGGGTACGTGATTCGCGACGAGCTGAATCGCAACCTGTACCTCCGCGGCGCGCTCGGCATGGCGCTCTCCGGCCCCGACACGGGCGGAAGCCAGTGGTTCGTCACCCACTCGCCGCAGCCGCACCTGGACGCCACCTACACGGTGTTCGGACGCGTGGTGAGCGGGATGGAGGTGGCCGAACGCCTGCTGCCGGGCGACCGCATCATCCGTATCCGGGAGAACCGTTGATGGCAGTTCGATACGCCGCGGCCGCGCTCGCCGTCTCGCTGGCGGCCTGCGCCCCCGCGGCGACGTCCACCGCTCCGCCGCCGGGCCAAGCCGCGCCCGATCCGGCGCCCGTCGCCGCCCAGGCCATCCGCTCCACCACGCCCGCGTCGGCGCGGCAGGCGCAGTTCGGCTGGGAACTGGACGAAGCCGGTGCGCGCTTCCGAGGCCGTGGGACGGCGCGGTACGTGGCGCCCGGCCGCTTCCGCCTGGACCTGTTCGGCCCGCGGGGGGAGACGTACCTGGCGGCGGCGATGGTGGATGGGCAGATGCGCGTTCCGCCCCTGCTCCTGGAGCGCTTTCGCCTGCCCTCGCCCGCGCTGCTGTGGGGCGCCGTGGGCGTGGTGAATCCCCCGGCCGACGCGCGGCTGATGGACGCCTCCGTGTCCGGGGACGTCACGACCCTTCGCTACGCGCTGGGCGACGACGTGCTGGAGTACCGCCTGCGCGGCGGGCGCCTGCAGACCGTTCGCCGCAACACGCGCGGCGGCGTCGCCGAATCCATCGACCTCGAACATTCCGAAGCGGGCAACCTCCAGAGCGCGCGCTACCGCGACTGGGCCGCGTTCCGCTCGCTGAACCTGACTGTGGAGTCGCAGACCGATGTCACTGGCTTTCCCGAAGCGACCTGGAATCCGCCGGGCACTTGACGCCGTCCTGCTGGCGGCGTTCCTGACCCTGCTTTCCGGCTGCAACTACAGCTTTACCGGCGGCGGGCTGCCGCAGCACATCCGGCGCGTGTACATCGAGCCGTTCGAGAACGAAACGCCGTACCCGGGGCTGGAAAGCCTGCTGCTGCGCGAGCTGCAGGACCGCTTTCCTGGCAGCCTGGGCGTGCGCCTGGCGTCGCAGTCCAGCGCCGACGCCATCGTGCGCGGCAAGCTGAAGTCCGCGGAGGAGCAGACCACCAACATCAACCCCAACACCGACGCCTCGGGGCGCATCGGCCGGCTGGAGGCGCAGGTGCAGGTGAGCTTCGACGCCGAGATTTACGACGTGCAGAACGACAAGGTGCTCTGGCGCGGCAACAGCATCACGGCGCTGGGCGCGTTCAACCCCAACACCGAAGACGTGGACGACGGCCGCCGCAAGGCGCTGCAGCAGGCGGTCCAGCGGCTGATCGAGGGAGCGCAGTCGCAGTGGTAGCGCTTCGAATCGCCTCCCGCGGCAGCGAGCTGGCCTTGTGGCAGTCCCGTGCCGTGGAGGCCGCCCTCCGCGCCGCCGATCCGTCCCTCGAGGTGCGGATCGACGTCATCAGGACCACGGGCGACCGCATCCAGGACGTGCCCCTGGCCAAGATCGGCGACAAGGGGCTGTTCACCAAGGAGCTGGATACCGCGCTCCTCGCCGGCGACGCCGACCTGGCGGTCCACTCGCTCAAGGACGTGCCCACCCGCCTGCCGGACGGCCTGGCCCTGGCCGCGGTGACCCTCCGCGAAGACCCGCGCGACGTGGTCCTGCTCCCCCCCGGACGAAGGGGCGGGCTGGACGCGTTGCCGCCCGGCGCCCGCGTGGGCACCAGCTCGCTCCGCCGCCGCGCGCAGCTGCAGGCGCTGCGGCCGGATCTGGAGGTGCTGGACCTGCGCGGCAACCTGAACACGCGCCTGGCCAAGCTGGACCGCGGCGACTACGACGCCATCATCCTCGCCGCGGCCGGCGTTCGGCGGCTGGGCTGGGAGGATCGCATTTCCGAGTCGCTGGATGCGGGGCAGTGGCTTCCCGCCGTGGGCCAGGGGGCGCTCGCGGTCGTCTGCTGCGCCGACCGCGCGGACGTGCTCGACCGGCTCCGCACGCTCCACGACCCCCACACCGCCGCGTGCACCACCGCCGAGCGCGCCCTGCTGCGTGCGCTGGAAGGCGGCTGCCAGGTGCCCATCGGCGCGCTGGGACGGGTGGATGGTGATCGTCTCATGCTCGACGGTCTTGTTGCCGACACCGACGGCACGCGCATCCTCCGCGTCCAGGAATCCGGCCCGGTGGATGATGCCCAGGCGATCGGCCGGCGCGCGGCGGACGCGCTGCTGGCGCGCGGGGCGGGGGAGGTGCTGGCCGCCGTGCGCGCCCGCGCCGCCGCGCCCGAGCCCGCGGCGCCATGACATCCCCGGTGCACCCGGCGGACAAGGTGATGTCGCGCGAGAACGTGCTTCACCGCTTCGGCCGGCCCCGCTGCGGGCGCATCGTCTTTACCAACGGGGTCTTCGACATCCTGCACCGCGGCCACGTGGAGTACCTGTTCGCGGCCCGCGCCCTCGGCGACGCCCTCGTCGTCGGCCTGAACACGGATGATTCCGTCCGCCGGCTGGCCAAGGCACCGGGGCGGCCCGTCAACCCGCAGGACGACCGCGCGATGGTGCTCGCGGCGCTGGCATGCGTGGACGCGGTCACCCTGTTCGATGAAGACACACCGCACGCCATCATCACGGCGCTGATGCCGGACGTGCTGGTGAAGGGCGGGGACTACACGGTCGATACCATCGTCGGAGCGCCGGAAGTGCTGGCCGCGGGAGGCAGGGTAGAGGTGATCCCGCTGACCCCCGGCCGGTCGACGACGTCCATCCTGGAACGAGCGAGAGGGGGAGGGGAGAGTGGCTGAGGAAATGACCCGCGCGGATGGGCGGAGCCCCGGCGTATTGCGGCCGGTGACGCTGGAGCGTGGCGCGGGGATGTACGCCGAGGGATCGTGCCTGATCACCGCCGGGCGCACCAGGGTGCTGTGCACGGCGTCGGTGGAGAAGGGCGTCTCGTCCTGGCGAAAGGGGAGCGGTGCGGGCTGGGTGACCGCCGAGTACAGCATGCTTCCGCGCGCGACCAACACCCGCAACCGCCGCGAGCGCAAGGAAGTCGGCGGCCGCACGCAGGAAATCCAGCGGCTGATCGGGCGCTCGCTGCGCGCCTGCGTGAACATGGAGGCCATGGGCGAGTGGACCATCACCGTGGACTGCGACGTCCTGCAGGCGGACGGCGGCACGCGCACGGCCTCCATCACCGGCGGCGCCGTGGCCCTGCACGACGCCTGCGCCTGGCTGGCGCGCGAGGCCGTGCTCTCCGCGTCGCCCTTCCAGCACTTCGTGGCCGCCATCAGCGGGGGGATCGTCGATGGAGAGCTGCTGCTGGACCTGGACTACTCCGAGGACAAGCGCGCCGAGGTGGACCTGAATGTCGTCGCGCGGGAGAGCGGCGGATTGATCGAGGTGCAGGGCACGGGCGAGCACGGCGACTTTTCGCCCGCCCAGCTCACGCAACTGGTGGAGCTCGCGTCCGGCGGCATCCGCCAGCTGACTGCGCTACAGCGCGCCGCCCTGTCGTGAAGCTGCTCGTCGCCACGCGCAACGCCGGCAAGGTGAAGGAGATCCACGAGATCCTCGCCGCGGTTCCCGGGGTGGAGGTCGTCGGCCTGGCGGAGCTGAACATCCCGGAGTCGCCGGAAGAAGACGACGTGGAGGCGTTCGACACCTTCGAGGAGAACGCGCTGGCCAAGGCGCGCTACTTCGCCGCGAAAACGGGCCTCGCCGCCCTCGCGGACGATTCGGGGATCTGCGTGGATGCCCTGGGCGGCGCGCCCGGCGTACGCTCTCGGCGCTTCGCCCCGGTGGACGACGCGCGCGGCGAGCGGCAGGACCAGGCCAACAACCGGCACCTGGTCCATCTCCTCGCCGACGTGCCGGACGAGCGGCGGACGGCGCGCTACGTCTGCGCCGTCGCCGTCGCCTGGCCGGGCGGGGACGAGGTGGTGAGGACGGGTACGTGCGAGGGTGTGGTCCTGCGGGAGCCGCGTGCGAGTGAAGGCTTCGGATACGATCCGCTCTTCTATATCGACGACGAGGGGCGGACGTTCGGCGAGATCCCGGCAGGGCGGAAGCACGAGATCAGCCATCGCGGCCGGGCGCTACGGGCGATTGCGGAGGCGCTGGCGGGGGTTGACGAAAGTGAAGGCGGGGCATAGGTTTTTTGTTCCCGACGGGGTGTGGCGCAGTCCGGTAGCGCGCCTGCTTTGGGAGCAGGAGGTCCTCGGTTCGAATCCGGGCGCCCCGACTTGAGCAGGAGCAGGACAGGCGCCAGTAGCTCAGTTGGATAGAGCAACGGCCTTCTAAGCCGTAGGTCGCTGGTTCGAGTCCAGCCTGGCGCGTAAGCGGAGCACGATGGGCGCAGAATCGCCCCCTTGCGCGTTCGCGGAGTTTTTTGCAGATTCGTTGCCGTCGAACGGCGCTGGGCAGCGCGCCGATCGGCAGGTCGGTTGAAATACGGTGAGCGTAGCTCAGCTGGTTAGAGCGCCGGATTGTGGTTCCGGAGGTCGCGGGTTCGAACCCCGTCGCCCACCCCTACAGGAACCCCCGCGAGGACAACTCGCGGGGGTTCCGTGTCCTCGGGAGCCCTGCCCACGCGGGGCTCCCGTCGCGTCCGCGGCAGGGACGTGAGCGCCACCCCACAAGAGCCGGCAGGGGTTGACGGGGGTTGGAAGGGCTGATATGTTGTACGGCTGTCGCCGGAAACGGCGGCGGGTCGGCCGAGGAAGGGGAATTCGGAAAAACCTCCCTTGACCAAACGCCGGAAGTCCAGTAGATTGAACGCGTTGCAGGAACAGCCGGGCGGACGAAAGACGAGAAAGTCATCGCCGCCCACCCCTTGACCGAAGAGGCCGAGGGTGGTAGATTGAAGGACTGAACGCGGCGGCCGGGTGAAACTGGCCGGGTGCGAATTGAGGGAAGCGGGCCAGCGGCTCGCGCGATGTTTTGAAAACCTGGGTCTTGGGAGTGCTTTTGTAACGAGCGCCCCGTGGTGGTGTTAGTCGAGGGCAACACGTCCCTCGCATCCACACTGAAAAACACGGGACAAGAACGTGAAATTCCGAACGGAAGCAAAGACTTGAAGAAGTCTAGTGTTTCGTTCAAGAAGAGCTGTTTGAATTCTCATGGAGAGTTTGATCCTGGCTCAGGACGAACGCTGGCGGCGCGCTTAACACAT
>NZ_DATBNB010000720.1 GCF_036554565.1 Longimicrobium sp.
GATCCGCGCTTACCGGGCGGCGGCTTCACGAAGACGGCTGGCGACCTCTGGCATGCTTGTCAGCGTGCCGCGGCCTGCGTCCAGTTCCGCAATGGCGGCATTCAACCGCGCTTCGTTCGCCGCAGAGCTGCGCAGATGCTCCGTGTCGTTGCGGCTGATGTGCCCACCAATGACGCGGCGCGCAGGGCGGAGTACGCCGAACAGCCGGCCGATCGTGCGGATCATCTCTACCTCCGTCGTGACAGTCTCAGGGGAGTGCGCGCGGACGAAAACCGGGCTCGACAACGTGCGCCCTTCGGAGCAGCGGATGGAATATAAACTGTACAACACTGACGGCCAAGAGTTCAGATCCGCCCCGCCTCACACGGGCTCCACTCGCATCTGCACGCCGAGGGCGCGCAGGGTGATGCGGGGCTGGGGGGTGGGCGCCGCGCCGGGGACTGGGCGCAGGCGCCAGCGGCGGGCCAGGGTGGCCAGGGCGAGCACGCCTTCCATCCACGCGAACCCCTCGCCGATGCACTTGCGCGGCCCGCCGCCGAACGGAAAGTAGGCGTAGCGCGGGTGCGACGCTTCCGCATCGCCCAGCCAGCGCTCGGGGCGAAACTCCAGGGGCTCGCTCCACCAGCGCGCGTCGCGGTGCACCACCCAGGGACTCACCAGCACGATGCTCCCCGCCCGGATGCGGTAGCCCCCCGCCTCGAAGTCCTCCAGCGGCTCCCGCCCGATGGTCCACGCCGGCGGATACAGGCGCATGGATTCCGCCAGCACCGCGCGCGTGTACGGCAGCGCGGGATAGTCGCCCGCGCCGGGCGCGCGGCCCGCGAGAACGGTGCGCAGCTCGTCGTGAAGGCGCGACTCGGCATCGGGGTTCTGCGCCAGCAGGTGCCACGTCCACGCCAGCGCATTGGCCGTGGTCTCGTGCCCCGCCAGGAACAGCGTCAGCATCTCGTCGCGAAGCTGAAGGTCCGTCATCCCGCCGCCGTCGCCCTCCTCGTCGCGCGCGGACAGCAGAAGCCCCAGCAGGTCGTCGCGGTCCCGGCCGGAGCGGCGCCGCAGGTCGATGGCGCGGTAGATGGTGGCGTCCAGCTGGCGGCGCGCGCGCTTCATCCGCAGGGTGCCGGGCACCGGCAGCCGGTCCAGCAGCGGCGCGAACGGGTTGTGAAGGCGGTCGAAGAGGGCCAGCGAGTCCGTCAGCGAGCGGTTGATCTCCTCGGCCTCGGCACCCACGTCGGCGCCCATCAGCGTGTCGCCGGCGATTGCGAGCGCCATCCGCGTCATCTCGCGTCCCATGTCCAGCTCCATCCCCGGCCGCCACGACCGGGCCGTGCGCTCGGCGTGGCGCACCATGGCGGCGGCCATCGCGGCGATCTTGTCCTTGTGGAAAGCGGGCTGGGCCAGGCGCCGCTGGCGCAGGTGGAACTCGCCCTCGCTGGTCAGCAGGCCGTTGCCCAGCAGCACGCGCGCACGCTGCAGCGCCAGGCTCTTGATGAAGTTGCGGTGATGGGTGACCAGGACGTCGCGCACCAGGTCCGGGTGCGTCAGGAGGTACGCGCGGCGGTTGGCCAGGTGGAACATCACCACGTCGCCCCAGCGGGCGCTCATCCGCTGGAAGTCGCCCAGCGGGTCGCGCCGGAACGCCAGCAGGTGGCGCAGCGAGGGGCGCTTTTCCGGTCCCGGCGGATCGGGAAGGTGCGCGAGGCTCGCGGGGGCTGCGGGAAGCGACAGGCTCATCGGGATCTATCGGATCTCGTCCATATGCAGGAACGCGGAAGCGCCAGGAAATTCTCCCCGGCGCCTCCGCGTCTTTCGTACCCGCACGTCCCCAGGCCCGCCCGCGGCTACTGCACGCGGTCGAAGATCCGGCCCCAGCGCGCGGCGGTGATGGGGCGCGGGAAG
>NZ_DATBNB010000721.1 GCF_036554565.1 Longimicrobium sp.
AAGAAGCGCGACCTGCTGGTCCTGGATCTCCTCAATCCGCTTAATCGTAGTAATCTCATCACCGATGACGTCGCCCCAGTCGGCAATCGATGACTTGATGCTCGCGCGTACGCCGAGCGCGATCGCTATCGTAACATCAAGCTCCCGAAGTAATTCTGGGGAGGCCGCGCGCGCTTGGGCGTTAGCTCTGGCAATCAGCCGCCCTACACCCTCGTCAATCTCGTTGATCCGCCGGTAAGCTGCGATCGCAAACGCTTTCTGGCTCGCGACGAATTCCTCCCTAGCCGCAATCCGTGTGAGGATCCAAGCAAAGGCGAGGGAGAAAACGAATTGAAGGACACTGAAGAGCGCCGTTTCGAGCGTCGTGGGCGTACCGCGCGCACTTATCACCTGCGCGACCAGTGTTCCCGCTGCGAGGAGTCCAAAGATGACCGAGAATGCCCGCGGTAAAGAAGAGGGAGTGTTCATGTCACTCTGAAGAGGTTTTCATGGTACGCTCACTATTGAGAGCGCGGGTTCACTACGGGCGAATTGTCGGCGTGGTTTCGCTAACCAGAGGTGAGCGACTGGAATTTGAAGTGAATCGGCACAGTTCCAGGCAACACACGATGTGTTCGTATGTGAGCACGCACGCCAACCTACTCCTCGGTTTCATCCAGCAAGTTGCGCAGCCGAAACACGAGATATTGAAGCTGGTTAGCTCTCTTCTCCAATCCCGCAGCAAGTTGCGCAACGCTCTCCCGCTGTGGTGTCCGCGCGCCTGAAAGCCACGCAACTAGCGCGGCACGACTCAGTTCCGTGTCCTCAGCGATCAGAGTGCGGGGAAGTCCGCTCTCCTCGATCACCTCGCGCACAACCCGCTGCATCTTCTCCGGCCGCGCCAAGTGCCTCCTAGGTGTGCTCTGATTCGTTGACACAACGCCGTGCGCTGATTAGAATACGCCCAGCAGAGCCAATCAGCCTCTCAACGCTGATGATGCTGCATTGTAGGGGTGTCCAGAAGAAGCCGCAAACGCCTACAGGAGCGTACCATGAGGACAGGAGCGCCTAAGACGCAAGCCTCGCCTATGCGATGGCTGGAGATGCTGTCGGATCGGTTCGGCGCGTTCGAAGCTGTCGCGCACTCCACCATCAAGCTCGCCCGGTACGCACCCGAGGACGAACTATCGATGGATCTGCTGCTGGCGGATGCAATTCTGGAGTTCGGAGACGATTTGCGGGAAGCGTCTGAAGCAGCGAACGAGTGGGCGCGGATCAACTCGGGCCGGGAGCCCTGTTGATCACGTAAGCCCATCAGAGTCGGCGGGGGTCCCGCGCGTGGTCCGGCGCTCCGACGAGGCGGGCGCAGTCGACGTCCCCCGCGTCGGGATCCAGCTCGTCGGCGACCTCGGTATCATCACCCAGCAGCCGCTCGGCGGCCAAGACCAGCACCTCGCGGGCGTTGTCGTACGAGATGGACTGGATGGCCTCGTCCAGCGGAAGCCAGATGCACTCCGTGATGCCCTCCTCCTGCTGCGGACAGGTATCGCCCGCGGGGCACTCGATCAGGTAGAAGTGGCAGAACTTGTGGATCAGCTTGCCGCGGAAGCGAAAGAACCAGTCGATGGTGCGCAGCCGCGGCCCCAGGCGAAGCTCGGTGAGCCCCGTCTCTTCCGCCACCTCGCGCAGCGCCGCCTCCGACGCGCTTTCGCTCTCTTCTACGTGCCCCTTGGGAAAGCCCCAGTGATGGTACGCGTCGCGGATCAGCAGCACGTGCGCGCGGCCATCGTTCCAGCGGTAGATCACACCGCCGGCACTGGTCTCGATGACGGCCCGGGCACGGGCGCTGCCTCCGCGGCGGCGCTTAGGCACGCGTAAGCTCCTCCACGATCTGCACGGCGTTGGTCGCGGCGCCCTTGCGCAGGTTGTCCGCGACCACCCACAGGTGAAGCGTGCGCGGCAGGAAGGGATCGCGCCGCACCCGCCCGACGAACACCTCGTCGCGCCCCGCCAGCTCCAGCGGCGTAGGATACGCATCCGCCCCGCCCTGCACCACGATGCCGGGGAACGACGCCAGCGCGCGCGTGGCCTCCTCCACCGACAGGTCGCGCTCCGTTTCCACCGTCACCTGCACCGAGTGCCCCACGTCCACCGGCACGCGCACGCACGTCGCGGCGACGGCCAAGTCGGGGAGCGAAAGGATCTTGCGCGTCTCGTTCACCATCTTGCGCTCCTCGCCCGTCCACCCCTCCTCGTCGAAGTCGCCGATCTGCGGCACCACGTTCCCGGCGATGGGCCGCGCGAACGGCGACTCGCCGGTCTCCCCCGCCAACTCGTGGCGAAGCGCGTCGCGCCCCGTCTCCCCCGCCCCGCTGACCGACTGGTACGTGGTCGCGATCACCCGCGTCAGCCCCGCCGCCTGCCGGATGGCCTCCAGCGCGACGACCATCTGGATCGTCGAGCAGTTTGGATTGGCGATGATCCCCCGCGGCCGTTCGCGCG
>NZ_DATBNB010000722.1 GCF_036554565.1 Longimicrobium sp.
GCGCACCGTTCCTCGCCCTCGGGGCTGTCGAGTGCGCGGGCCCCGGCCGGCGCGCGGTTCTGGTCTCCGACCGAAGTTCTCCCCTCTCCCGGCGCAGTTTGCCGGGGGAGGGGCCGGGGGAGGGGCCACCCGCGGCGTGCACCAACATCAGTCGAACCGCCCCACACCCCCAACGGAAACCAGCCGAAACTCGGAAACCCGCCCTCGTCCGCCCTCGCCCAGCCCTCAATCCCGCGGCTTCTCTCGATCGGTCTGCGACGACGCCATCAGCCGGTACGTCCGCAGCCGCACCACCAGTGACGTGCCGATCACCCCCACCACGCCGGGCTCGGCCGCCAGGCGCTCCGCCACCTTCAGCATCTCGTCAACGCTGAGCTCGCCGCCCGGCGAGCCCACTCCGGCGGCGGCAACGGCGCGCACCCACGTCGACGCGGCGCGGTCCGGCCCGATGGCGCGGGCCAGGAACGCCAGCGCATCGTCGCGCGTGGGCGGAATGAGAGCGCCGTCCGTGCCGTCTACGCCGTTTCCCGTCATTTTGATCCAAACACTGGGAAAATGCTAAAACTTCCCGAAAAGGTGATGCTACCCCCATGCTGGGCCCGGGTCAAGAGACCCGTTTCGGGCGTGCCCCGCAAGCGGTATCGTTCTCGCCGGAGCGTGGCGACGACAACGGTGCAAAGGTTTACGCAGATGAGCTCGACGCGGGTGTTCAGGGTGCCGCACGTGGTGATCGTGGGCGGCGGATTCGGCGGCCTTTCGGCGGCGCGGGCGCTGCGCAACGCGCCCGTCAGCGCCACGCTCGTCGACCGGCGCAACCACCACCTCTTTCAGCCGCTGCTCTACCAGGTGGCCACGGCCACGCTGTCCCCCGCCGACATCGCGGCGCCCATCCGCCTGATCCTGCGCCGCAGCCGCGCCACCGAGGTGCTGATGGCCGAGGTCACCGGCTTCGACCTCGACGAGCGCAAGGTGTGCCTGGCGGATGGCCGCACCCTGGACTACGACTACCTGGTGGTGGCCACGGGCGCCACGCACGCCTACTTCGGCCACCCCGAGTGGGAGCCGCTGGCCCCGGGGCTCAAGACGGTGGAGGACGCAACGGAGATCCGCCGCCGCTTTCTGCTGGCCTTCGAGGCCGCCGAAGCCGCCACGGATCCGCAGGAGCGGCGTGACCTGCTCACCTTCGTCGTCATCGGCGCGGGGCCCACGGGGGTGGAGATGGCCGGGGCCATGGCCGAGACCGCGCGCCGGTCGCTGGTGCGCGACTTCCGCAACATCGACACGTCCACCGCCCGCGTGATCCTGCTGGAAGGCGGGCCGCGCGTGCTGGCCGCGTACGAGGAGGGACTGAGCGACTATGCGCGGCGCGCCCTGGAGCACATTGGCGTGGAGGTGCGCACGGGCTCCATCGTCACCCGCATCGAGCCCGACGCGGTGTACGTCGGCGACGAGTGCATCCGCACCCGCAACGTGGTCTGGGCGGCCGGCGTCACCGCGTCGCCGCTGGGAAGGATGCTGGGCGTGCCCACGGACCCCGTCGGCCGGGTGATGGTGCAGCGGGACCTTTCCGTACCCGGCCACCCCGAGTTGTTCGTCATCGGCGACCTCGCGCACCTGAAGGACAAGCGCGGCAATCTGCTCCCTGGCGTCGGCCCCGTCGCGCTTCAGCAGGGGCGGCACGTAGCGCGAAACATCGGCGCGACGCTGCGCGGCGAGGAGCGCCGGCCCTTTCGCTACATCGACAAGGGGAGCATGGCTACGATCGGTCGGCGCAAGGCCGTGCTGCAGGCACATCAGGTGCAGGTGGAGGGCTGGTTCGCGTGGCTCGCCTGGCTGTTCGTGCACATCTTCTTCCTGATCGGCTTTCGCAACCGGCTGCTGGTGATGGTGCAGTGGGCGTGGAGCTACCTCACCTGGCAGCGCGGAGCCCGGCTGATCACCGGCGAGGTGGGATCGGAGCTCGCCCCGCCCGGAAAGCCGCTGGGGACGGTGGATCGGGCCCAGCGGCCGCTCTCGGAAGGACGTCCCGCCGCGCGAGACGCCGCCGTGGCTGCGGCCCAGGGGCAGGTGGCGCCGTCGGACGCGGAGGGCACCGGGTGGATGGGCGGCGACCGCGCCCAGGGCTCGTCCCCGCCCGCCGGATGAAGGGCTACGCGGAGCGGCTCGCGGACTGGGCCGCGCGGCTGGGCGCCACCGTCCACGCAACGCGATACGGCCGCCCCGAGGCGCGCGGCGAGGCGTGCGCGGTGCGGCTGGTTCCGCCCGGCGTGGCGAGCGCGCGCGTTCTCGTCGCGCACGGGGCGGGGAACGATGCCGTGTTTCCGCTGCTGGAACTGTTCGGCGCCCTGCTGGCCAGCGGCGCCGAAGTGTTCTCGTTCGACGTGGACGGGCACGGCGGTGCCAGCACCACGGTGTTCGCGCCGGACTCCGTCCGCACCGCGATCGCCGCCGCGGCGGACCAGGCGGAGCGCGGACGGCCCGCGCTGCCGCTTCACGTGGTCGGGCACAGCCTGGGAGGATCGCTCGTGCTGGATGCGCTCGCCTCCGGGTCGCTGCAGCGCGCCGTTTCCGCCGCGATCCTCTCGTCGCCGGTGGATGTGCGGATCGGCGCGCGGACGGTGGCGGGAGAGCTGCGGGGGTTCTTTCGCCGCGACACGCTGGCGCAGCGCCGCCACTACGGATGGTGGGGGCTGGTGCCTGCCTTCGGCCCCGTGAAGCGCGCGGCCTATCCGTTCCGCCGGGTGGATGACGACGGGCGCGCGTGGAGCTACGTGGCCGCCGTCCAGCGTCTGCTCGCGGAACTGGACCTGGAGGCCCGCGCGGCCTTTATCACCCACCCCACGCTGCTGGTGTACAGCGACGGCGACTGGATCGTCCCGCACGTGCAGGGCGAGCGGCTGGCGGCGCGCATTCCGGGCGCGGAATTGCTCTCGCTCCGTGGCGTGTCGCACTACGCGCTCCCCTTCCATGGCCTCACCATCGAACGCGTGGTCCGGTGGATCGGCCAGCACCAGCCCGCAGCCGCATGAGCGAATCGCCCAGGATAGACATCCACGTGCACCTGGCCGGGGTGGGCACCAACGGCTCCGGCTGCTGGGTGTCTCCCACGTTCATGCGGCGGATGAGCTTTCGCCTGCTGAAGCTCCGCCACGGGATCAACGCACGGCAGATGCGCGAATCGGCGGACGCGGACTGGGCCGCGGACGTGGCGGACCGCGTACGCCGCAGCGAGCTGACGCACGCGGTGGTGCTGGGGTTCGACGGGGTGTACGGCCGGGCGGGAGCGCTGGACCGGGCCAGGTCGCAGATGTTCATCCCGCCCAGCTGGGTCTTCGAGGTCTGCCGGCGGTATCCGCAGCTGCTCCCCGGCCCGTCCATCAACCCGCACCGGGCGGACGCGATGGAGCGACTGGAGGAGTGCATCGAGGGCGGGGCCGTGCTCATCAAGTGGCTTCCCGCCACGCACGGCATCGACCCGGCCGATCCGTCGCTCGCCCCGTTCTACCGGCGCCTGGCGGAAACGGGCATCCCCATCCTCGTCCACTCGGGTGGGTCCGAAAACACCTTCGCGGAGGTGAACCCCGCGCTCAAGGACCTGCGCCGCATCCTCCTGCCGCTGCGCCTGGGGGTGCGGATGATCGTGGCGCACTGCGGCGTGCCCGTCACCTACGCCGGCGATTTCGACCAGGTGCCGCTACTGCGGACGATGCTGGGGGAGTTCCCCCACCTGTGGATCGACAACTCGGGGATGGCCAACCCCCCACGCTTCGCGCACCTTCCCCGCTTCGCGCGTGACCCGGACTTCGCCCCGCGGATGCTGCACGGAAGCGACTTCCCCGTGCCCTCCAATGCGTTCTGGTACGCCCGCCAGCTGGGCGCCCGGCGCGCGATGGCGCTGGACCGCATCCGCAACCGAATGCAGCGCGACATCGAGATGAAGCGCGCCCTCGGCTATTCCGACGCCACCCTCACCCGGCCGGCGCAGGCCCTGGCGAACCTGGATCGTTGGGGAGTTGGGCGTCAGTCTTCCGCCTGATCTGAGGACGATGCATTATTGCCCACTCACTCCTGCATATGCCCGGATAACCGCTAATGGCCGACCCGTCCCTTCTGCTCAAAATCAAAGTCGAGGATCTGCTTTCCTACGGCTTTCCGGGAGCGTGGATCAGCTTGGAGAGGCTGAACGTGTTGATCGGGCCCAACGCGTCCGGAAAGTCCAATCTGTTGGAAGCACTCGCCGTGCTCCGTGCCGCGACTACCGACCTTCCGGGAGCGCTTCGTGACGGCGGCGGTATGTCGGAATATTTACACAAAGGCGCAAGCAATTCGACTGGGGCCACACTCCAAGTAATCGTAGCGAATTCCACGTCCGCGGCTCATCCGGTTCTGCACTACTTTCTTGGCGTTTGGAATGCGAACGGTCGGGCAGCGGTGTCGGGCGAGCACATCGAGGTCAACCCGCCCGCTGAGGATGGAATCGGGGAGCCACTCTATCGCTTCGACGGGATGGATTCGGTAATTCGAGCCGCATTGGGACCTATTCCGACCCTCGTGCCAACCGGAGATCAGTTTCGGCGCGATCAATCCATTCTTGCGCAGAGACGTGACCCAACCGTGTATCCGGAGGTGACGTACCTCGCTGAGCAGTTCAGCCGTATCCAGCTCTTTCCGGGGGCAGACGTTGGCCGAGGCTCCGCAGTTCGCCGCCCGCAGCCAACGGACTTACCCAACGAGTTTCTCTTGCCCGATGCAAGCAATCTCGGGCTGATCTTGCACGACCTCAGCCAAACTTCCGCCAGACGCGACGAAGTGAGCGCGTACCTGCGTAAGTTCTACGAGAACGCGCGGCACGTCACGACCAAGATCACGGGCGGAACGCTCCAACTCTACATCGAGGAGGAAGGCGGGAAGCTGATCCCAGCCACTCGGCTGTCGGATGGTACCCTGCGGTACCTTTGCCTGCTCGCAATCCTCCTGCATCCGAACCCGCCACCGGTGATCGGGATTGAGGAGCCGGAGTTGGGACTCCATCCGGACATCCTGCCGACGATCGCGGAACTGCTGCGGAAGGCATCGGACCGGACGCAGCTGTTCGTGACAACACATTCTGATACGCTCGTCTCGGCCCTCTCTGGCACGCCGGAGTGCATCCTGGTCTGCGAGAGCACGCCCGATGGGACGACGATGAAGCGGTTGGAGGCGGAGCCCCTGCGCGAGTGGCTGGAGAAGTACTCTCTCGGCGAGATCTGGCGGATGGGAGAGATCGGGGGGAACCGCTGGTGAACGAGATTCGGATCTACGTGGAAGGGGGCGGCGGAAAAGACAGCAAGGCCTGGCTTCGCGCCGCGTTCACCCAGTTCCTGAACAAGGTGCGTGAGGATGGGAACCGATCAAGGGCCACCTTGCGCGTGGTGATGTGTGGCTCGCGACAGGAAACCTACGAGGCGTTCCGACTAGGAACTCGCGATCACGCAGGAGCCGCCGTTCTCCTGCTCGTCGATGCGGAGGGCCCAGTCGGTGGCACGGAGCGCGAGCACTTGGCTGCGCAGGATCGCTGGGATCTCACATTCGCCCACGACGATTCCATCCACCTGATGACGCAGTTGATGGAATCGTGGTTCATCGCTGATCCAGCCGCCCTGGCGCGGTTCTACGGGCAGGGCTTCGCCGCTGCGTCCATCCCCAAGCGCAAGAACGTCGAGGAGATCCCGAAGACAGACGTGGAAAAGGCGCTCAAGGACGCCACACGCAACACGAAGCCGGGCCCCTATCACAAGACGCGGCACGCCCCGAAGATCCTCGAAAACCTGGATCCCGCCACCGTCCGGGCACGCGCACAGCGGTGCGAACGCCTGCTCCAGTACCTCGCAGCGACGGCCGATTGAACCCCGCCGCTCGCCCCCGCCGCGGACAGCCGCTAGATTCTCGCGTGGATCAAGTGCCTCGAGCGAGAAAAATGATGCTGCAGACCATTCTCGACAACGTAACCGACGGCGTGCTGGTGCTGGACGCGGATTGGCGCATCACCGAAGCCAACCGCCGCGCCGAAACCCTCTTCCGCCGCCGCCGCGCCGACCTGGTCGGGCGGCTGGTGTGGGAAGCACTTCCCGACGTCGCGGGCACGCGCTTCGAGAGCGAGGTGCGCGCGGCGCGCGAGCAGGGGCTGGTGCGCATCGTCGAGCACTTCTACCCCTCGCTGTACGTGTGGCACAAGGTGCGCGCAGCGCCCTCCGACGAGGGGCACATCCTTCTGCTCTTCAGCGACATCACCGAAATCGCCCGGCGGCAGCACGGCGAGGCGGTGCGCGAAGCGGTGCGCAGCATCGTGCGGCAGGCGCCCATCGCCATCAGCATCGTCCGCGGGCCGGAGCACCGGTTCGAGGTCGTGAACGAGATGGGCCTTCGCCTGATCGGCGACCGTGAGGTCGAAGGCCGCACCGTGCGCGACGCCTTTCCGGAGCTGGAGGGCCAGGGCTTCTTCGAGCTGCTGGACCAGGTGTACGCCACCGGCCAGCCCTTCGAAGGCCACGAGATGCCCGTGGAGTTCGATCCCACGGGCACCGGCGAACGGGTGAAGGGGTGCTTCAACGTCATCTACCAGCCCCTGTTCGAGGCCGATGGCCGCGTGTCCGGCATCCTCAGCCTGAGCGTGGACGTAACGGACCTCGTGGCCGAGCGGTCGCAGATGCAGCGGGCGGCGGCCGAGCACAGGGCCATCCTGGCGCAGCTGCTGGAAGGCGTGATCGTCACCGACGCCGAGGGGCGCATCCGGTTCGTGAACGAGGCCGCGGAGCGGATGCACGGAACGGTGCGCCTGGACGTGGCGCCCGACGCCTACACGCGCGAGTACCACCTGCTGCGCGAGGACGGGAGCGAGTACCCCCCGCAGGAGCTTCCGCTCTCCCGCGCGGCGCTGAACGACGAAGTGGTCACCAACGAGCGGTGGCTCGTGCGGCGGGTGGACGGCACGGAGGCGCGGCTGTAGGGGAGCGCCCGGCCCGTGTTCGCCGAGGGCAAGAAGCTGGGTGCCGTGCTCACCATGCGCGAGATCTGAAACCGGCCTGACGCCGCCGCATCCCTCTCTCCTGTCGAGCCACGGATGATGCGCCCGACCCCGTTCGCCGCGCCGCTCCGCCAGGCGCGGCGAACCGCGTTTCTGCTGGCGCTGTGCGTCCTCGCGTCGCGCGCATCGGCGCAGCTGCGGCCGCTGGACGCGTTGGAGTGGCGGATGTTCGACGGCGGGCGGACCGTCTCGGTTCAGGCCGGCGGCGGGTGGATGGCGGGGCAGCGCGCGTCGCTGGCGGGAACGGAAGGCACGCTGGTGGAGGCGGGAAACTGGCGGGCGTTCTGGCGCACCGGGCGCGTGGTGCTGGAGGGCGGCGGCACCGTACAGCGGTACTTCGACGAACGATCGTCGTTCGCCGCGCCGGAGCCGTACGTCAAGCCGGCGGATGACGGAAAGCGCCACGACGCGGGCGATTACCGCATTCTCACCGCGGTCCGCCTGACCAACGACGGTGCGCCCGTGGCCGCCGCCCTGCGCTTCGGCACGCGGCTGCCGACCACGGACAACGCCGTGGGGCTGGACCGCGACGCGACGGACTTCATGGCCACTCTCGGCGGGCGCACCGTACGCGGGCCCGTGGCGCTGCAGGCCGAGGCGGGCGTGGGCATCTTCGGCACGCGACGGCCCACCTTCGAGCAGGACGATCTGCTGGTGTACGCCCTGCGCGCCGAGTACGACGTGGGTGCCCTCCGCCCGATGCTCACCGTGCTGGGCCAGCAGGTGGGCAGGCCCCGGCGCCGCGAGATCCGGGGCAACGAGTCGCTGGGCGAGGTGCGGCTGGGCGTGCGTGCCGGCGGGCGCCGCTGGCTGCTGGCCGAGGCGGTGGCGGGATACACTCTGTTCAGCCCGGAATGGGGCCTCCTGGTTTCCGCCGGGATGGACTGGTAGAGGCCGGATCGACGGAAAAAGAGCGGGCGGGCCGATGATTCGGCCCGCCCGCGTTTCGTCGGGATCGATCCGGCTTTCAGGCCGGCACTGGGGCCGTGGCGGCCATCAGCTCCACGTCCAGCCCCTCGGCGCGCACCCGGCGGTCGTAGTACAGGATGACCGTGGCCGCCACCGAAAACGGATACGTGAGCGCGTTCACCAGCGCCCCCAGCGCGCTGACGAACCCCTGCGACATCGGGTCGTCGGCGCCGGCCGCGGAGGCGAGCATCAACTCCACCACCATGGACGGCAGGGTGGCGATCAGCCCCGCGACCAGGACCACGGCGCAGATCCGCCACCAGTCGCCCTCCGCCAGCTCCGCCGAGCGCTGCAGCGCCGAGAGCGGCCCCCGGCGCTCGATGACCACCGCCGGCACCACGGCGAAGAGCAGCACGTACACGATCAGGGCCCCGATCAGCAGCCCGAACAGCCCCAGGAAGATGGCGATGCCGGTAAGGATCATCGCCAGGGCCAGGGGAAAGAACCGTGCGAAGCCGTGGCGCACGGCCTCGCCCACGGTGGCCGGATGCCCCATGTACGCGCGGCTGGTCTGGTAGGTCAGCGCGGCGACGGAAAGCACCACGCCGATCAGCATCATCGGCGCGATCAGCAAAACCAGGATGCCGCCGCCCACGAGCGCCGCATCGGACCCGGACGCCGCGGCGACGCCGAAGATGGCCGACATCATGGCCAGCGGCAGGTACAGCGTGAGCGCCGTGCCCAGCAGGGGCGCGAACTGGCTGCGGTACAGCGCGAACGAGCGGTCCAGGATCTCGCCCACGTTCAGCGGGCGCAGCATGGGGGCGTGCATGGCGTTTTTGACTTTGGGGAAGGGAACCGGCGGGCGGGGATGAAGCTATGCAAACTTCCCGGCTTTCTCAACCGTCAGAAGTGCCAGGCGACCCCCACCACCGGCACCACGGGCAGGGTCGCCACCGGCTGCAGGCGCGCCCCGTTGCCGCCCTCCGCGAAGTAGCGGTAGAACAGCGCGTCGCGGCTTTCCAGCGCGTTGAGAACCTTCAGGTAGGGCGTCAGCTGGGTGCGGCGGCCCGCCACCATGGGCGTCCAGGTGCGGGACACCTCGGCGTCCACGCGCAGGAAGTCCGCGGAGGGCCCCCGCAGCGGCGAGTCGCTGTCCAGCCGCACCGAGTTGCCGCTTCGGTACACGGGAAGGCTCGCCCCGGCCAGCGCCTCCGCCTGCCCATCCACGGCCACCGGGGTGTAGGCCAGGCCATCGCCGTACGCCACCCGAAGCCCCATCAGCGCGCGGCGCCACACCGGGCCGCGGACGCCCGCGCTCACCGTCTGCCGGCCCACGAACTCGGCCGAGGTGCCCATCCCCTCGTTCGAGTTCCACCCCCACGAAAGCGAGTACCCCAGCCAGCCGGTCACCTCGCCGGCCGTGCGGCGCACCCACACGTCCACCCCCGAGTTGTGGGAGATGCTGGCGTCCTTCAGCGGCAGGCCGTGAAAGCGCTTGTAGAACCCTTCCAGCCCCAGCCGCACCCCGGCCACCAGTTCCTGGTCCAGCGACATGGAAAGGTGGGTGGCGCTGGCGATGGCGATCTGCGTGGGAACGCGGATCGCGTCGGCGCTGTTGCGCGGAGGCGCGCCCGCCTGCAGCGAAGGCCGCGGCACGCGCACGTACTGGTGGTAGCGCCCGGCCGCCAGCGAGAGCGCCGCGCCGTCCGAGAGCAGCCAGGTAGCCGACGCGCGCGGCGCCACCTTGGCCACCTGGCCCACCGAGAAGTGGTCGCCGCGAAGGCCCCCGCGCAGCACCACCCGCCGGGCGGGCTGCCACGACGCGTCCACGTAGCCCCCCGCCGTCGAGCCGGCGCCGCGCGAGTACAGCAGCAGCCGGTACTCCTCGGGAACGCTGGCGATGTGCCGGAACCAGGTGCGGTCCAGCGACGCGCCGTACCGCAGCCGCACCCCACCCAGGTCGCTGGCCAGGTCCAGCCCCAGCCGCAGCCGCTCCTGCTGCCACTCCAGCTTCAGCAGCCGGGCGGAGTCGCGCTGGGGGAGGTTGGCGTCGAAGCGCCCGCCCGCCACGGTGAGCTCCGCGTCGGCGCCGCGCAGCCGTCCGCGCCAGCGGATGGAGGTGGCCAGGTTGCCCCACCGCCCATGGCCGTCGCCGGGGCCGGCGGTGTCGATGCGCACCCCTTCGCGGTTGATGAACCCGGTGACGGACAGCGCCCCGGACGGCATCGGCAGGTCCACCCGCGCCAGCGCGTCACCGAATTGATACGGAAACGGCTCGCGTTCCAGCTGCGTCATGCTGGCGCCGTGCACCGTGCGCGCCGATACCAGGTACCGCGCCCCGTCTCCCAGCGGCCCCTCGGCGCGCCCGCGCGCCGCCATCATGTCCACCGCCCCGGCGCCCGAATGGCCGTCGCCGTTTCCGCCGCGGGTGGAAAGGTCCATCACGTACGACAGCCCGCCGTCGTAGCGCGCGGGCGCGCCGCCCAGGTACAGCCGGGCAGAGCCCAGCACCCCGGGCTCGAAGGTTTCCAGCAGCCCGCCCGTGTGGAACGGGGCGTACACGGGGGCGCCGTCCAGCAGCACCAGCTGAAGCATTCCCGCCGACCCGCGGACGTACAGCGCGTCGCCGTCGTCGCCGGCCGGCTCCCTGGCCGGCTCGTACTCCTGCCCCAGCGCCCCGTCCAGCCCGCCGCCGTCACCCAGCGCGCGGTGGCCGATCAGGTAGCTGACGTCCGTGGAAGGGACCGAGATGCTGTCGGCGCGCGGGTCGCCCAGGGCGTGGACGCGCACGGCGGCGAGGGCAATGGGCCGCAGCTCCAGCGCCACGTCGAGCACCACCTCGCCCCCGGAGGGAACCAGCACCTGCATCTCCTGCGGCGCGTGCTCCAGGTGCCGCACGCGCACCACCTGCCAGCCGGCGCCCACCCGCAGGGAGTATCGTCCCGTGCTGTCCGCCATTCCCACCATCGTGCGGGGGGCGGACCCGGCCTCGACGACGGCCAGGGCCACGGGCAGCCCCGACGGGTCGCTCTGCACGGTGCCGCGGATGACGCCACGGGCCGTGTCCTGGGCCGGGGCGGCGGCGATCAGTGCGGCGGCGAACAGCGCGGTGAACATCGATCAGCGAACGGCGGCGGGGAAGCGGATGGACATCAGGGCCCGGCGCGGAAGACGGGCTCGGCGGCCGATCCGTCCACCCGCGGCTGCAGGGAACGGAGCGAGTCGCCCTCCTTGGCGGCGTACACGCGGCCGTTCACCTCCAGGAACGCCGCCCGGGCGCTCGCGGGAAGGTGAACCACCACCTCGCCCGGCCCGGCGCCCACGACCTCGATGCGCCCCGGCGCCGTGCGGAACCGCGCCGACGCGGCGGGGCCGGTGGCGTGCACCTCGGCATTCGGTCCGTCCGTCAGCCGTGTCCGCACCCGCAGCTCGGGCGACGAGCCCGACACCACCACCCGCACGCGCCCCGCGTCGGGAAGGATGGAGACCGCCTTGGGAAGGGGCCCCACCGCGGGTGCCACCGCGGGCGCCTCGCGTGCCCGCTCCAGCCGTACCGGCTCGGCGGGCCTTTCCTCCACCGCCGCGCCGCCCAGCCAGCCGCGCACGGGGCTGCCGGGCACGGCCGCGGCCACCCCGGCGACGGCCAGCGTGAGCGCGATGGCGGCGGCGCGCGGAAGCGCCGGCCCGGCACCCGCCAGCGGACGGCCGGCGCGGCGCCGGCGGTGGAACTCGGCCTGCGCCCGCATCACGGGGGCGGGCACGTCGGCCAGCCCCAGCAGGGCCGAGGCCCGCTCGCCGCCCGCGCGAAGCTCGGCCAGCTCGCCCGCGCACTCGGCGCACGCGGCCAGGTGCCGGTCGGCCGCGCCGCGCCGGTCGGGCGCCAGCTCGCCGTCGAGCAGCTCCAGAAGGGTGCCTTCACCCAGGTGTGTCATCCGTCCTCCCGTTCTCCGTCGTACACCGCCAGGAACCGCTTGGTTGCGCGGGCCAGCAGCGTGCCTACCGATCCCGGGGCCACACCGGCCACGCGGGCGATCTCGTCGTACTTGAAGCCTTCTTCGCGCATCAGCAGCATCTGCCGGTCGCGTTCCGGAATCTGCTCCAGCGCGCGCCGCACCTGCAGCACCGCGTGCTTTCGCTCCGCCTCCACGTCCGGCGCGGGGAGCGCCGACGGCTTCCACGGGGTGGCCGTGAGCAGCCGTTCGCGGCGCTTGCGCGTGCGCGCCCCGTCGCGGAACAGGTTGGTGGCCACCGTGAACAGCCACAGCCGCGCCTCGTCGCCCGGAAGCGACCGCCCCAGCAGGCGCACGAACGATTCCTGCGCGATGTCCTCGGCCTGGTCGTGGTCGCCCGTCAGCCGGTGCAGGTAGCGGAACAGCGACGGATACACGTCGCGGAACAGCGCGTCGTAGTCCGGGGCGCTCGTGGGAACGGCCTTCAAGACCGGCCTCGGCGCCGCGGGTGCGGCGGCGTCCGGCGCGGGGCGGGCGGCGTGGCTGCTCGGCACGTGGGCTCGATCATCGCTTCAGGAGCGGGATAACGCGGCGCGGCGCCCTGCGCCACGCGTCCGACGGGGGAAGAACGCCCGTGGAGCGCCGATCGTGACACGCCGTCCCCAACGCTGCAAGGGCTCCGCGTGTCACGACTTGCAAGGGACGTTCGTTGTAGGCCCGAAGTCGCTTCCGCCAT
The DNA here is from genome assembly GCF_036554565.1 of Longimicrobium sp. Classification (NCBI taxonomy): domain Bacteria; kingdom Pseudomonadati; phylum Gemmatimonadota; class Longimicrobiia; order Longimicrobiales; family Longimicrobiaceae; genus Longimicrobium; species Longimicrobium sp. The sequence continues at coordinate 12,662 of NZ_DATBNB010000722.1, forward strand.
GTGCGAAATTTCCAGTCAGCCGGATTCGGACAAGAGATGAAGAGGCCGATCGTGGCCGCCCTCGCGGCGGCCGTTGCCGCCAGCGCATGCAACGACATGGCCGTGAACGCCGTCTGCCCCGACGTCGCCAGCCCGGCCGTCGTCATACGGGTGGTGGACGGGCCCACCCAGCAGCGGGTGGACATGCAAGTCACGGGCAGATGGGAAACCGGCACCGTGGGCGATTCGCTCCGCCACCTGGGGGCGGGCAGCGAGCGCTACCTGGCCGCCATCGGGCCGGCAGGCACCTACACGGTGAGCGTCGGGCGGCCCGGGTCGGCCGTGTGGACGCGCAGCGGCATCGTGGTTCCGGGCGCTACCTGCGGGCCCCAGACGCAGGAGCTCACCGCTACGCTGCTGCCGGCCTGAAGGCTGGGTGCGGCGGGCGCGCGGGGCGGCCTCGTTCACTGCGGGGGCCGCCCCGCGCGTTTTGCGCCCGCCCGTTCACTGCCAGCGGAACCCCCGCACGCTCAGCAGGAACGACCCGATCATCCACGCCAGCAGGATCCCCACCTCGCCCGCGAACGCCCCCAGGGGCAGCGCGTCGTTGTAGATGGCCCGAAGCGCGTCGTTCAGCGCCGTCAGCGGCAGCACCTGCACGAAGGGCTGCAGCGCGTCGGGGTAGCGGCTGGCGGGAAAGAACACGCCCGAGAGCACGAACATCGGCAGCATCACGAGGTTCAGCACCCCGCTGACCCCCTCGATGGTCCGCGCGCGGGTAGACGCCAGCAGCCCCAGGCCCGCGAAGGTCATGGCGCCCAGCACCACCGCCAGCGCCAGCAGCGCCAGCGACCCGTTCACCTGCACGCCGAACGCCAGCCAGGCGAACAGCATGATGGGCGGCACCTCGAGCACCACGAACGCCAGCCGCGCCAGGATCTGCGCCAGCAGGAAGTCGCTCCGCCGCATGGGCGTCGACGACATCCGCTTCAATTGCTTCTTCTGCCGCATCTGCACCAGGCTGAAGCCCATCCCCCACATTCCCGTCGACATCAAATTCAGACCAATTAGCCCCGGGATCACCCAGTCGATGTAGCGCCCGCCCGGCCGCCGCGTGGGGTCGTCGATGGTCGGCACCCGCGGCACGGCCCCGGCGGCGCGCTGAACGACGCGGTCGGCGATCAGCTGCGCGCTGCGGCTCTCCGCCCGGGCCGGGTCGAAGCGGTAGGTCAGCCGGTCGCGACCCGCCAGGAGGACGGCGACGTCGCCGCGGGCCACGGCGCGCTCGGCGGCGTCCGCATCCAGCACCGTCACCTTCACCTCGGCGGATTGGCGGAGGGCGGGGAGGTAGCGCTCGGCGACGGAGCCTTGCTCGACGCCCACCGCGGCGCGCTCGGCCGGGGCTTCGCGGAAGGCAAGGCCCAGCCCCACCGCCATGATGATGGGAAACCCGAAGGTCCAGAACAGCGCCTCGGGCTCGCGCACGAAGCCGCGGATGCGGGCGAGGGTGAGCTCGCGAAGGGCGCTACTCATCGCGCAGCTCCCGTCCGGTCAGCGCCAGGAACACGTCTTCCAGCGTGGCGCGGTGGGTGGTCAGCACGGTGAGAACGCCGCCGGCTGCGGCGATGCCGTCCAGCAGCGCGGGGAGGCTGCGGTGCGTTTCCTCCACCGTCAGCTGCGTGGCGCCGGCGTGGGTGGAAACGCGGGTGACCCCGGGGATGGCCCGCATCTCGTCGTCCGAGGGCTGCGCAGTGGCGGCGAACTCGATGACGTGTGCGCCGCCCAGCGAGGCGATCAGCTCGGCCGGGGTGCCGTGGGCGATCACCCGGCCGTGGTCCATGACGGCGATGCGGTCCGAGAGGCGCTCGGCCTCGTCCATGAAGTGCGTGGTCAGCAGGATGGTGCCGCCGCGCGCCTTGAACGCCTCGCACACGTCCCACAGCTGGCGCCGCGACTGCGGGTCCAGCCCGGTGGTGGGCTCGTCCAGGAACAGCAGGTCGGGGTCGCCCGCCAGCGCGCAGGCCACGGAAAGCCGCTGGCGCTGGCCCCCGGACAGGTGCCGCACCTGCGCCCGGCGCTTCTCGCCCAGCTGTACGAAGTCGATCAGCTCGTCGGGGGTGGGTCCCTGGCGGTAGAACGAGCGGAACATCCGTACGATTTCCTCCACCGTCAGCCGGTCGGAAAACTCGCTTTCCTGCAGCTGCACGCCCAGGCGCTGGCGGATGGCGGCTGCGTCGCTCTCCCAGCTCATCCCCAGCACCTGCACCTCGCCGCCGTCGCGGGGCTGCAGCCCCTCCAGGATCTCCACCGTCGTCGTCTTCCCCGCGCCGTTCGGCCCGAGCAGGCCGAAGCACTCGCCCCGGCGTACCTCCAGGTCGATGCCGTCCACCGCCACCGTGCCGCCGAACCGCTTGCGCAAGCCGCGGCAGCGGATGGCGGGCTCCGTCGGTACATCCGTCCGTTCCAAACTTCGCGTCTCCGTTCACCGGGGGAGAAAAACGGCCACGCTCGCACGGCCGGTGCCGCGGCCGCGGTGCACGAGAGCGAGGCGCCGCAATCTTCGGTGTATCTTTGGTATGCTTCCTGCTGATGTACACGTCCAACAGGTTGACCGACAACTACTTGGACCACATCCGGGAGAACGGGCCATGACCGATCGAGCGACGCAGGAGCACGCCGAGGAAAGCAACATGATCAAGGACCCGGACAACTGGGTCACGGGCGACGAGCCGATGACGGGCGCCCAGCGCTCGTACCTGCACCCGCTGGCCGAAGAGGCGCACGTGGAGGTGGAGGACGACCTCACGAAGGCCGAGGCCTCCAAGAAGATCGACGAGCTCAAGGACGAAACCGGCCGCGGCCGCTGATCCACTTGCGCGTGAAATAGCGAAGCGGGCCGGAGCCAATCCCACGGCTCCGGCCCGCTTTCGTCACGG
>NZ_DATBNB010000723.1 GCF_036554565.1 Longimicrobium sp.
GCCCCCTCCGGCAGGCGATCCGCCAGACCGGAGTCGGTGATCACGAGCGTGACCCGCGCGTCTTCGAGCATGTAGCCCAGCCGCTCGCGCGGGTACGCCGGGTCCAGCGGCACGTACGCGCCTCCGGCACCCAGCACGCCCAACATCGCGGCGACCAGCTCCGGCGTGCGCGGCAGGCAGATGCCCACGCGCACCTCCGGCCCGACGCCGCGGCGGCGCAGGGCGTTGGCGATCTGGTTCGACCGCCGCTCCAGTTCGGCGTACGTCAGCTGCTCGGCGCGCCAGGAGAGCGCGACGGCTTCCGGCGTCCGCGCGGCCTGCGCGCGGAACAGGTCGTGGACACGGAGGTTAGTGGGATACGAGCGGCCCGTCGCGTTCCACTCCTCCAGCACCAGGCGCCGCTCCGCCTGCGGCAGGAGCGGGAGCGCATCCACGCGCTGAAGGTCGTCGGCGGCCATCGCCTCCAGCACGCGGCGCAGGTACGCCAGGTGGCGCTCTATGGTCGCCTGTTCGAACAGCGACGTCGCGTACGTCAGGTTGCCGGCGATGCGTCCGCCCGCCTCGCCCAGCGAGAGCGACAGGTCGAACTTCGCCGCCGCCGGCGAGGCCGGCCCCACGCCGCCCGCCGGGGAGCCGGGGAGCCCCGGCCGGCCCTCGGACGCGCCCTGCCAGGAAAACATCACCTGGAAGAGCGGCGTGTGCGCCATGCTGCGCGCAGGGTCGACGAGCTCCACCACCTGCTCGAAGGGGATGTCCTGGTTCTGCTGCGCACCCAGCGATCGAGTGCGCACCTGCTCCAGCAGCTCCGCCACGGTGGGCGACTGCGACAGGTCCACGCGCAGCGCCAGCGTGTTCACGAAGAAGCCGATCAGCCCCTCGATCTCCGTGCGGCCGCGGTTGGCGCTGGGCGCCCCGACGACCACGTCGTGCTGCCCCGACAGGCGGCCGAGCACCACGGCCCACCCGGCCAGCAGCGTCACGAACGGCGTGGTGCCGCGGCGCTGGCTGAGCGCGTTCAGCCCCGCCGTGAGCTCCTCGCCCAGGTCGATCGCCAGGGCTTCGCCCGCGTGGTCCTTCCGCGCGGGACGCGGACGGTCCACAGGGAGCTCCAGCAGCTCGGGAACGCCGGCGAGCGTCGTCTTCCAGTACTCCGCCTGTTCCCGCAGCACCTCGCCGGCCACCCACTTCCGCTGCCATGCCGCGTAGTCGGCGTACTGCACCGGCAGCGCGGGCAGGGGATCGGGATCGCCGCGGCGGAAGGCGGCGTAGAGGGTGCCGAGCTCCCGCGTCAGCACCTCCATGCTCCAGCCGTCGGAGACGATGTGGTGCATCGTCAACAGCAGGACGTGTTCGTCGCCGGGGAGCCGAAGCAGGCGCCCGCGGATCAGCGGCCCGTGCTCCAGGTCGAAGAGCGCGCCCGCCTCCTCCGCCGCCAGCCGCCGCAGCTCCGTCGCGGCGGCGGGGTGCTCGCGTAGGTCGTGCTCCACCAGGGCGAAGCCGCCCGGCGGCGCGATGCGCTGCACCGGCTCGCCCTGTACCTCCACGAAGGTCGTGCGCAGCGCCTCGTGGCGCGCAAGCACCGCGTCCAGCGCACGCCGCAGCGCCGTCAGGTCCAACTCCCGGCCCAACCGCAGCTGCGTGGGGATGTGGTACGTGTCGCCCAGGCCTCCCAGCTGCTCCAGGAACCACAGCCGCTGCTGCGCGAAGGAGAGCGGCAGGGGTCCGCCGCGGTCCACGCGCTCGATCGGCGGCAGCTCGGTGCGCGCCGCGTTCGCGATGGTGCGCGCGAGATCCGCCAGCACCGGGCGCTGGAAGAGGTCGGAGAGCGAAACCTCGGCGCCCAGCACCTGCCGCACGCGTGAGGTCATCCGCACCGCCAGGAGCGAGTGGCCGCCCAGCTCGAAGAAGTGGTCCCACCGGCCGGGCTGCTCCACGCGCAGCAGCCCGGACCAGATCTCCGCCAAAGCCCGCTCGGTCTCGCCCACCGGTGCCTCGTAGCCGCGCCGGGCGTACGCGTCGCCCTCGGGGGCGGGGAGCGCCTTGCGGTCCAGCTTTCCGTTGGGGGTGAGCGGCAGCGCATCCAGGTGCACGTACGCCGCCGGCACCATGTGCTCGGGGAGGCGCTCGCCCAGGTGGGCGCGCAGCGCCTCGGCCTCCACGGGGGCCAGGGCCACGACGTAGGCCACGAGCCGCCGGTCGCCCGGCGCGTCCTCGCGGACGACGACGGCGGCCTCGCGCACCGCCACGTGCTCGGCGAGCCGCGCCTCGATCTCTCCCGGCTCGATGCGGAAGCCGCGCACCTTCACCTGGTCGTCGACCCGGCCGATGAAGTCCAGAACCGCGGTGCGTGAGTGCGTCAGTGCGTGAGTGCGTGGGTCTGCCGGCACGGAATCCACTTCCGCACTCACGCACTCACGCACTTCCGCACTTTCCTTCCAGCGCACCCGGTCGCCCGTGCGGTACAGGCGCGCTCCACCTTCGGCCGAGAATGGGTCGGGAATCCAGCGCTCGGCCGTGAGCCCTGGCCGGCCCAGGTAGCCCCGGGCGACGCCGGCCCCGCCGATGTACAGCTCGCCTGGGACGCCCACCGGCAGCGGCTCGAGCCCCGCGTCCAGGACGTAGGCGCGCACGTTGGCGATGGGCGCGCCGATGTCCGGCTTGCGCGCCGGGTCGGCGCACTCCGCCGCCGTGCTCCAGATGGTGGCCTCGGTGGGCCCGTACAGGTTCCACAGCCGGTGCCGCGCGCCCCAGCGGTCCACGAGCTCCGCCGGAAGCGCCTCGCCGGCCACCGCGAGGATGCGCAGCGCGGGCAGCTCCTCTACCGGGAGCGCCGCCAGCGCCGCGGGAGGAAGGGTCACCATGGTCACCGCCTGCCGGCGCAGCAGCGCCAGCAGCCCGGGGCCGGGCAGGAGCTCCTCGCGCGGGGCAAGGCAGAGCGCGGCGCCGGACGCCAGCCCCATCAGCAGCTCCGCGGCGGCCGCGTCGAAGCTGAACGAGGCGAACTGCAGCACCCGGTCGCCCGGGCCCAGGCCGAACACGCGCTGCTGCGCGGCCGCCACGTTGCACACTCCCCGGAGCGGCACCAGCACGCCCTTGGGGCGGCCGGTGGAGCCGGAGGTGTAGATCACGTACGCCGGGTGCTCCGGCGTCACCCCGCCGCGCGACGAGCTTCTTCCCGGGCCCGGGCTGCTGGCGCTGCTGCGCCGGCACGCGGTCACCACGGTCACGCTT
>NZ_DATBNB010000724.1 GCF_036554565.1 Longimicrobium sp.
GCCCGCCGCATTCGTGTAGACGGACGCGGTGCTGTTCCGGTACGCGCCATCCATCCGGGTGTACGCGCCGCGCAGCGCGAGGGACGTGTTCGGCGTGGGCGTTGCGGATATGCCCGCCAGGAGGGAGTGCAGGCGATGCCGGGCACGAGCGCGGCTGTCCTCATCCGTCTGGAGCGGGAGGTCCCCGGGGACGAGGCTCCAGCGCGCCGTCCTGGAGTCCGTCCACGGCCGCACGGCGGACAGGGAGTACATCGCATCCCAGTTCAGGACGGGGCCCACGTCACCGCTGGCGGCGGCGGAGCCCATGTAGTGATCCTCCGTCGCCACCGAGGCCGCCAGGGAGCGCATGCCGGTGCGCTGGGCGGCATCATCCCGGAAGACGAGGTTCACCACACCGGCGGCGCCCTCCGCGTCGTGCCGCGCGGACGCGGCGGTGCCTGCCTCCACGCGCTCCAGCGCCGTCGCCGGCATCTGGCGCAGGAACGCGGCGAGGGCGTCGCCCGTCAGCGGGGTGCGCCGCCCGTTCATCAGCACGAGGACGCTCGTGCTGCCGCGCATGCTGATGCGCCCGTCCGCATTCAGCTCCACGCCCGGCACCGTGCGCAGGAGGTCGGCGATGCTGCCGCCCGCCGCCGCGGACGCGCGCGTCTGCACGATGGTGGCGCCGCTGCGCAGGTGCACGGCGTCGCGATCGGCGCGCACCATCAGCGTGTCCAGCCGCAGCGGACCGCACTGGATGCGCACGGTGCCCACGCTCAGGGGAGCGTTCGCGACGGTGGCTTGGCGACGGTGCGGCTCCTGCCCCGGGTAGCCGATCTCCAGCGTGTACGTGCCGGCGCCGGTGCGGACGCTGAAGCGGCCGGCGGCATCGGCGACGGACGCCGCCACGAGATGACGTCCACGGCCGCTGCCGTGGAAGAGCTGTACGACGGTACCGCCAGACGGCGTGCCTTCCGCGCAGGCGACTGTTCCCGTCAGCGCCACCTGCGCCCCGCCGGCCGGAACGCCGTGCGCTTCGTGCTGCGCCGCCGCCGGCGTGGGGATGCCTACCAGGGCGCTCCATACGACGGCGACCGCCACCGCCCGTGCATGCATGCGCACCATGCGACGGTCTCCTGCCGCGACGCTCAGCGCCCGCTAGCGGCAGTGCGCGTCATTCGCAGCTCACGGCCGGCCGGTAGGTCTGGTTGAGCAGGCTGCCGAAGCCGCCGCCGACGCCGGTGCCGCCGCCGACTGCCCAGATCAGCCCGTTTACGTAGGCCGACCCGACGACCCCGTGAACGGGTGTGGGCATGTCGGGGAGGCTGGACCAGGTGTTGGTGCGGGGATCGTAGTAGTCGTGGTCGGGCGTCATGCCGGTCGGCGCCTCGCCGCCCCAGACGTGGAAGCAGCCCTTGGCCAGCACCCCGTTCATCCCGCTGCGTCCGCGCAGCATGGGGGCCGCGGTCGTCCACGTCCCGGTTTGAGGGTCGAACACTTCGTGCGCATCGGATTTCAGGGGCGACAACCCGTTGCCTAGGCGCCCGCCGACGATGTGGATGCGCCCGTTGATCGCGGCGCCGGTAAGGTGGTTGCGCTGGCTCGGCAAGCTCGGGAGCACCTCCCACTTGTCGGCCGCCGGGTCGTACACGGCGAAGTCGCTTCCGCGCGGCACGCGTCCCCCGGCCACGTAGATCTTGCCGCCGTGCGCCACGGCCACTCCCCCGCTGCGCGCCGTGGGCATCGGCGCCTTGGCGACCCATGTATCCTTCGCGGGATCCAGCTCGTACACCTTGTTGACCGCCGTCGCGCCCTCCTGGTTGTCCGTGGTCTGCCCGCCGATCAGGTAGATCTTCCCGCCGACCGAGGCCGCCATCCCGTGGTTGTTGGGCTGCGGGAGCTGCGGTCCGAGTTCCCAGGTGTCGCTTGCGACGTCGTAGATCTGCACGGTGCGGGAGGTCTGCCGGCTCGGGGGATACCCGCCGAGGACGTAGATCCTGCCGTTGGACTCCGCCAGGGCGAACTCGGAGTTGTTTTCGATCAACCCGGCGCGCTGCCCCCATTCGCCGTCGACCGCCACCCGCACACGAACGCGAACGGAGTCGCGGACGTCCGGCTGGCTGGTGAGTGAAGCGACGACGTACGTGGAGCCGACCGCGACCCCGCTGATCGCGCCGCTGGCACTCACCGCAGCCACACCCGGGTTGCGGGAAACGAACTGTGCCGTCCCACCGGTGTTGAGTACCATGGCGGTAACCGAGGCAGACGCGCCCAGATCCACGGTGAGGCTGTCCGCGGAAAGCGTGAGCTGCGGATCACCGCCCTGATCGACCGGGCCTTTGGCGCATGCCAGGGAGCCGCCAGCCGCCAGGATTGCAGCCGACAGCGCGATTGCCCTTTTCATGTCACTCTCCGGGATAAGTTCATCGGTACGAATTGCGAGCGTCCACCAGGGACCGGCGGCAGGGCGGGTGCCCTGCCTCAGGGCGTGGAGGCCGGCAGGCGGGGGAGGACGAAGGCCATCACCTGTCCCGCGGCCGGCGGGTCCAGGTTCGACAGAACGACGACCACGTACCCGCCGTTCGGCTCGAACGCAAGGTCGCCGTTCATCCCCGGCGCGCCCCCGCTGTGCCCCACGAAGCGGCGGCTGCCCACCACGCGGTCCACGAACCCATAGGCGTATCGCGTTCCCGGGCCGGTCTCCACCTTTCCGGCGAGGAGCAAATCCGTGTGCGCCGGATCCAGGAGCCGGTGCTCCCTGAGCGCGGCGGCGAAGCGCGCCAGGTCTCCCACGGTGGAGTACCCGCCCCCCGCGGGCGTGCCGCGGTAGGGGAGCGTCGGCGCGTTCGACACGAGCTGGCCGGGCACCACCTGCCGCGTATAGCCGACCGATCGCCCGGGCACCAGCGAGTCCTCCGGCGCCGAACCGGTGGCCGTCATTCCCGCCGGCGCGAGCACGCGCGCCGCGACCCGGTCGTAGTAGCTGGTCCCGCCCACCCGCTCGATGATGGCGCCCAGGAGCATGAAGCCGTAGTTGCTGTACTCCCACTGCTTTCCCGGCTCGAACCGCAGGCCGCGCGCGCCGTAGAGCCGAAGGTAATCCGCCGTCGTGCGGAGTTCCAGCCGGTGCGCGTTGAACGCCGCCCCGAAGATGTCGCCCGT
>NZ_DATBNB010000725.1 GCF_036554565.1 Longimicrobium sp.
CGGCTCGCGGATCTCAACCCGGACGTCACCATCACCACGCACGACGCGCGGCTCACGTCCGAAAACGCGCTCGACCTCGTCCGCGACTACGACCTGGTCATCGACGGCACCGACAACTTCCCCACGCGCTATCTGGTGAACGACGCCTGCGTGCTGGAGAAGAAGCCGTACGTCTACGGCTCCATCCTGCGCTGGGAGGGGCAGGCCTCGGTGTTCGCGGCCGAGGGCGGCCCCTGCTACCGCTGCCTGTTCGCCGAGCCGCCCCCGCCGGGGATGGTGCCCAACTGCGCCGAGGCCGGCGTGTTCGGCGTGCTTCCCGGCATCGTGGGATGCGTGCAGGCGCTCGAGGCCCTGAAGCTGCTGCTGGGCACCGGCGACACCATGGTGGGCCGGCTGCTGCTGTTCGATGCGTTGCGGATGAGGTTCCGCGAGATGCGGCTGCGCCGCGACCCGGCGTGCCCTGTCTGCGGCGACGATCCGACCGTCCACGAGCTGATCGATTACGAGCGCTTCTGCGGATACGAGCCGCCGGGCGCCCAACCGGAGAACGACATGTTCGGCGTGCCCGAAATCACCCCGTCGGAGCTGAAGGAGCGGCTGGACCGGGGAGACAAATTGACGATCATCGACGTACGCGAGCCCCACGAGTGGGAGATCGGCAACCTGGAGCCGCAGGGCGCCCGGCTGATCCCCATGGGGGAGGTTCCCGAGCGGATGGACGAGATCAGCGGGGACGACGAGGTGGTGCTGCAGTGCCGCTCCGGCGGACGCAGCGCGCAGGTCCTGCACTTCCTGCGTGCGCAGGGGTACGAACGGCTACTGAACCTGAAGGGCGGCATCCTGGCGTGGTCCGACGAGGTGGACCCCAGCATTCCGAAGTACTGAGGGGAGTGCGAAAGTGCGAAAGTGCGGGAGTGCGGGAGTGCGGGAGTGCGGGAGTGCGGGAGTGCGGGAGTGCGGGAGTGCGGGAGCCGGCGCGATGTCATCCCGATCGAGCGGCCACGGCCAACCCGACGTCACGCCAAAGTCCGCAGCGACTGAGGGATCCGCCACACACTTCGCGAGACGCACCTAACTTCGCCTTCGACACAGTCCGAGCGGGTGAACCTCGCGAGCCACGCCCCAGGCGCATCGCGGGAGGGACCGAAGCATGACGACAGCCACGGCCCAACTCATCGCATCCTGGGATCTCCAATGAAGACCGCGAGATATGCGGTGGTGCTGACGATGATCGTCATCGGGCTGGTGCTCGCGCTTGACATCGCGTACTACGTTCACGGCTCGCTCGAGGAGTTTCCCGAGCCGGAGGATCATGAGAAGGTTCGGACGGCGGCCGGTTTCATCGGGGTGGTGCTGCTCTCGGCCGAGGCGATGCTCTGGTTCGTTCTCCGGCGGTTGAGGAGAGCGCCGCACCTTGCCCGCGTGACGGGCGGCGCTGCCTGACGCGCCCGGCCCCGGTCCGAAACCCTTCGCCCTCGGGCGATCACAACATCCCGAACGAAAACGATGTCGCAGTCCGAACCGCAGGCCCAATCCATCGTCCTCCCCACCGCTGAGGACGTGCGCGACGCCGCCAACCGGCTGCGCGGCGTGGCCCATCACACGCCCGTGATGACATCGCGCACGCTGAACGAACGGCTCGGCGCGCACGTGTTCTTCAAGTGCGAAAACCTTCAGCGTGGCGGCGCGTTCAAGTTCCGGGGCGCGTACAACGCGGTTTCCAAGCTCACGGACGACGAGCGCGCGCGCGGAGTGCTGGCGTATTCGTCGGGCAACCACGCGCAGGCCGTGGCGCTCACCGGCCGCATCCTGGACGTGCGCACCGTCGTCGTGATGCCCGACGATGCGCCTGCCGCCAAGATCGAGGGCACCCGCGGCTACGGCGCCGAGGTGATCCTGTACGACAAGGAAACCACCTCGCGCGAAGAGCTGGCCGCCCAGCTTCAGCAGGAGCGCGGAATGACCCTCGTTCCGCCGTACGACCACGCCGACGTGATCGCCGGGCAGGGCACGGCCGCGCTGGAATTGATGGAAGAGGCGCCGGATCTGGGTGTCATTGTGACGCCGTGCGGCGGCGGCGGGCTGCTGAGCGGTTCCGCGCTCGCGGCTCGCTCACTGCGGCCCGGCATCCGCGTGGTGGGAGTTGAGCCGGAGCTGGCCGACGATGCCACGCGCTCGTTCCGCACCGGCACCCTGCAGTCCGTCCGCAACCCGCCCACCATCGCCGACGGCCTGCGCACACCCGCGCTGGGCCGGCTGACCTTTCCGCTGGTTCGCGACAACGTCAGCGAGATGCGCACGGTGAACGAGGAGGCCATCGTCGAGGCGATGCGCTTCCTGTGGACGCGGATGAAGCTGGTGGTGGAGCCCTCCGGCGCCGTTCCGCTCGCCGCGCTGATATCGGATCCGGACGCCTTCCGCGGCGAGCGCATCGGCGTGGTGATTAGCGGCGGAAACGTGGACCTGGCGAACGCCTGCACGCTGCTGGCGTAGCGGTGCTTCGAGGGGCGCGCGGGCTGTCGACCGGTCAGCGCGCGCCGAGCGGGCGCGGCGGATGCGGGCCCTCCCTCGTACGATTAAGGGAAATACGCCAACGGACGGAGGCGCCGCGCCTCCGTCCGTCGCTCGTTTAGGAGCGGAATTCGCCGCGGTTGCTCTACGTGGCGGAGTTACCCGCAGTTCCAGGGCTCGCAGGTGCCGCAGTTCGTGTCCGGACCACAGGTGTGCTCGTAGCAGGTGCCGTTGCACGAGGCGTTGCAGGTGGCGTCGCAGCTGCCGTTGCACGAGGCATCACAGGTGGGGCAGCCCGGGCACGTGCAGTTGGTGTAGCAGGTGCACTGCTCACCGAACACGGTGCCGGTCTTCGCCTCGGGCTTGGTGGTGTCGAATGAGTCGACGGTCAGCTCGTCCAGGTTCAGCCTGAGCTTGGTACGCATGGGGTTCTCCATCGTAAAGGCCGAGGAAAAACACCGGACGGGCGGAGGCATGGCGCCCCCGCCCGTCATCAATTTAGAGGCACATCTCGTTGCAGTTGGTTTGGAGCGCGGTGTATCCGCAGTTGTAGCGATTGCAGGTGTCGTACTGGGTGTCGGTGCAGGCGCAGGTGTTTTCGTAGCAGGTGCCGTTGCACGACGCGCCGCAGGTTCCGTTGCACGAGGCATCGCAGGTGTAGCAGCCCGGACACGTGCAATTGGTGTAGCAGGTGCACTGCTCTCCGAACACGGTGCCGGTCTTCGCCTCGGTCTTCGTGGTATCGAACGAATCCACGGCCAGTTGGTCCAGGTTCAGCTTGAGCTTGGTGCGCATGGGGTCCTCCCGGGGGCGGTGGGAAAATGCCGGCCTCGCGTCCGCGAGGTCCGACGAGAACGACCACGCGTAGCGCAGCCGCAGCACACAGCTCAACTCGTAACCCAATGGCAGCGTGTCCGTCACGAACGCGAAGGCGTAAACGGCACGCACAGGGGCCGCAATTATCCCGGCCGGCAGCCACTCGATGGCGGGCGCTTGGGAGATTCAGCCGTTTGCGTTGTGACGCAAAAGGTGTTCCCTGTCGGCGCCACTGGAACCGCTCACGCGCAGCAAAACGGGGCCGGGGGATGATCCGCCGGCCCCGCGCGTTGTTCAGCGCCTGCCGAAAATACTCAGGCCGTGGCGGCTTCGGCGGGCTTCCTGGCGCCGAGGAGTTCCTGGGCCACGATGTAGCCCGATCCGCCGTTCACGCCGTGCCCCGGCCAGGTGGCGGCGCCCAGCATATGCACATTGGGAACGACGGTGCGATGGCTGGGCTGGCCCGCCATCGGGCGGAACAGGTAGCTCTGCGCCACGTCGTGCGAGCCGCCGTACGGATCGCCCGGGCCGGCGTTGGGGCTGAAGGCCGCGATGTCGCCGGGAGAGGTCACGTGCATTCCCAGGATGGCGCCGGGCACGTTCGGAAGGTGGCGGCCCACGATGTCCACCAGCCGGTCGGCGTAGCGGCGCTTCAGGTCGTCGGTCCAGGTGCCGTCGCCCACCTCGATGGTCCCCGCGGCGTCGCCCTTGGGCCGGTTGGGGACTTCGAGCACCTGAATGCGCAGGATGGACTTGCCCTCCGGTGCCCGTGACGGGTCCAGGTTGGTGGGGCAGTCGATGGAGATGGTGGGGTTCGCTGGCAATTGGCCGTTCAGCGCCTGCGTCACGTGCTCGGCGGTGGCGCCCATGCCGCGCGTCAGGTGCGGCTGTCCCGTGCGCGCCATCCGCTCGTCGGCCCAGCGGGGCGCCTCGGAAAGGGCCAGCTGAATCTGCACGCAGCCGCGACCGTAGCGGTACTTGCCGGCCTGGCGGACGAGCGGGGCCGGAACGTCGGAGCCCTCCAGCAGCTTCAGGTATAGCTGGTCGGGGTTCACCGACGCGACCACGGTGCGCGCGTGGATCTCCTCACCGTCCGCGGTCCGCACGCCATACGCGCGGCCGTTCCTGACGAGGATGCGCTCCACCGGGGTGCCGGACCGCACCACGCCGCCGCGGTCCTCGATCAGCTTCACGAGCGACTTGGCCAGCATCTCCGACCCGCCGACGGGAATGGCCATGCCGCCGCCCATCAGCGCCATCAGCGTGAGCGGCACCCAGAACCCGCCGTTGGCGCCGTCCGGCGTGCGGCCCAGGTGCATCACCCAGGGCGCCACCATGGCGTGAAATACGTCGGAGCGGAAGCGGCCCTCCAGCACGTCGCGCGCGCTGGTGAAGAAGTCGGCGGCGAACTCGGTGAAGCCCGGACCATCCGGGTTCACCATCAGCCGGCGGATGGTCTTGCGCGCGTCGTCCGAGGCCAGGTCCTGGTTGAACAGCCCGAACACGTCGCCGGCGTGCGCGCCGAACTCCTGCATCATCGTGGCGAACGCGGCGCCGTCGCCGGGCGCCAGGCGCTCGCACTCCGCCACCGCCTCGGCAAAGTCCACGGGGAACAGCGCCGTGCGCCCATCCTCCATCGACACGCCCGTGGGGTATGCCGTGTTGACGTAGCGCAGCCCGCGATCCTGCAGCTCGGGACCGAGGTCGGCGTACGCGGCGCCGGTGAGGAAGAGCGGGTGCGCGGCGGAAAAGGTGTCGTGCTTGAAGCCGGGAAGTGTCAGCTCGTCGGTGCGCACCAGACCGCCGGGACGGTCGTTGCGCTCCAGCACCAGCACGCTCTGCCCGGCGCGGGCAAGGTACGCCGCGGCGACCAGCGCGTTGTGCCCGCTGCCGATGAAGACGGCGTCGAATTTATCCATGGTGTGCCTTGGGGATCGGGTTCGGTTGGGTCGTGGATCGTCCTCGGCGGGTGGGAAAGGCAACGGGCATTCCGGGCGGGAGCACTGGTGGGTCCCGAGCTAAGTCGTTGCGGGACAACGCTGGCGCGTGGATGGAACTTCGTGGAGGCGTGTGGCGCCGGGTCCACACGCGGGACATGCGCTCCACGGCACCCGACGGCCCCAAGGGCGGGCAATGGGTCACACGCACCATGCTCCAGCCCTGCGCCATTTCCGCGTGCCGACTGTGTCCGGAACGGCGAGGCCCCGCGGACGAGCCGCGGCGGCCGCCGCGGGCCGGTTGGGATCAGCGGATGCGCAGCGGCGTGACGGCGGTGGTGCTGTCTACGTGGATCACCGCGTCGAACTGCTTCGACATCACCGCGTTGAAGTAGTGGCTCTGCCGCTCGGTGCGCGGCGCGTAGATCACGCCCACCGCCCGCTCCAGCCGCGGCTCACCGAAGACCCGGCTCAATTCCTCGCGCCCGCGGAAGGTCAGCAGGAACGCGGGGAGGCCCGTGCGATGGAAGAGGCCCGAGTAGCTTTCCGGCAGCGCGGGGTTCAGCCGGCGCAGGCGGCCGGGCGCGTCCCACTCCTCCGCGGCCAACACCGTTCCAGCGTAGGTGGTGAAGCCGACCAGGAACGAGCGTTCCGCGTACGCCTGCCGCATCAGCTGGCCCACGTTCAGCTCGCCCCCGGTGCCCATCTCCGTCATCCGCGCGTCGCCGCTGTGCGTGTTGTGCGCCCACACCACCACCTTGGGCGTCTTGCCCTGCGCCTCCAGGTGGGTGACGATGGATTCCAGCGTCTGCGCCATGTGCCGGTCGCGCTGGTTCCACGACGTGGGCCCGCCCTCGAACATCACCCGATAGTATTCCTCTGCGTTCCGGACGACGCGCGCATGCTGCATGGCCGAGAACAGCTCGTCGTCCGTGCGCGTGTCGGCGGCCACGTGCGGATGGGCCCCGTAGCGCTCCTCCATCTCCGCCGCCTGCGCCACGGCCTGCTCGCGGCAGAGCGGACGGCCGGCGGTGTTGGCGGCCATCCCGTACTCCTGCGGGTTCGGCCGATGGCGGGACAAGCACGCGTACCGCTGCCGGGCGCGCGCCGCCGCGGTCCGGTCCGTCCGCGCCAGGAAGGAGATCACCGAGTCGGCGGACTCGTAGAAGCTGTAGACATCCAGGCCGTAGAAGGACACCCGCTGGGCCGCGGGCTGCGCCTGGTTGTGGGTGCGCAGCCAGGCGGCCAGGTCGCGGATGTCGGTGTTGGCCCACATCCACTCGGGGAAACCGGATACGAATCCCGCCAATGCCTGCTCGGGGGTCGCCGCGCCGGGCTCGCCGTGGATGAAGCGGTCCACGCGCATGGCGTCGGGCCACTCGCCCTCGATGGCGATGGCGGTGAAGCCCTTGTCGCGGATGAGCCGCTGCGTGATGCGGGCGCGCTCGCGGTA
>NZ_DATBNB010000726.1 GCF_036554565.1 Longimicrobium sp.
CGGCTACCACGGCATCCAGGTGTACGACATCTCCAACCCCGGCGCGCCCCGGCTGCGGGCGTCGAACATCTGCCCCGGCGGCCAGGGCGACGTGTCGGTGTACGGCAACCTGATGTTCGTGTCGGTCGAGGAAACCCGCGGGCGGCTGGACTGCGGCACCCAGGGCGTGCAGGACACGGTGAGCGCCGAGCGCTTCCGCGGCGTGCGCATCTTCGACATCGCCAACCTCGACGCGCCGCGCCAGGTGGCGGCGGTGCAGACGTGCCGCGGCTCGCACACGCACACGCTGGTGCCCGATCCGCGCGACGCGGGCAACATCTACGTGTACGTGCAGGGCACCAGCGTGGCGCGCTCGCCCAGCGAGCTGGCCGGGTGCGTACGCTCGCCGCAGGACACGGCCAGCGCGTACTTCCGCATCGAGGTGATCCGCGTTCCCCTCGCCAACCCGCAGCAGGCCCGCGTCGTGAACGCGCCGCGCATCTTCGCCGACCCGCAGACGGGCAACATGGCCGGGCTGTGGCAGGGCGGCGCGCACGGGCAGGGAACGCAGACCACCTCGCAGACCAACCAGTGCCACGACATCACCGTCTATCCCCAGATGGGGCTGGCGGCGGGCGCGTGCTCGGGCAACGGAATCCTGCTGGACATCCGCGACCCGGCCAACCCGCGGCGCGTGGAAGAGGTGACGGACCCCAACTTCGCCTACTGGCACTCGGCCACGTTCAACAACGACGCCAGCAAGGTGATCTTCACCGACGAGTGGGGCGGCGGCGCGGCTCCCCGCTGCCGCGCGTCCGACCCGCCGCTGTGGGGCTCCAACGCCATCTTCACCCTGGCCAACCGCGAGCTTCGCCCGGCCGGCCACTACAAGCTGCCGGCGCCGCAGACGGCGCAGGAGAACTGCGTAGCCCACAACGGCTCGCTGGTGCCGGTGCCGGGGCGCGACATCATGGTGCAGGCGTGGTACCAGGGCGGCATCTCGGTGTTCGACTTCACCAACCCCGCCCAGCCGGTGGAGATCGCCTTCTTCGACCGCGGCCCCATGGCCGAGTCGCTGGTGCTGGGCGGCTACTGGTCGGCCTACTGGTACAACGGGCTGATCTATGGCACCGAGATCAACCGCGGGGTCGACGTGCTGCGCCTGGCGCCCAGCATGCACCTGTCGCACAACGAGCTCGAGGCGGCCAAGCTGGTGCGCATGGAGCAGTGGAACCCGCAGATGCAGACCCGCATCGAGTGGCCCGCCGCCTTCGTGGTGTCGCGCGCCTACCTGGACCAGCTGGTGCGCAGCCGCGGGGTTTCCACCGCCGCCATCGCCCGCATCGCCGAAGACCTGAACCGCGCCGAGGCCTTGGGCGCCGGTGCCGAGCGCCGGTCGGTGCTCAACCGCCTGGCGGGCTACGTCGACGGCCAGGCCCGCGGCGCCGACGCGGCGCGCGTGCGTGCCCTGGCGGCCTCGGTCCGCGCCCTGGCGCGCGCCGGGAGCTGATCCGCCCGGCCGCCGGCTGAACGCGGCGGCTGACACACGAAAGGACGCGCCGCGGGCACTCGCTGCCCGCGGCGCGTCCTTTCGTCTATCGGAAGGGTTCAGAACGGGGCCGTTCCTCGTTATATTGGGGGATGATCTCCGTATCCAATCTCGAAAAGTCTTTCGGCGACCGCGTGCTCTTCGCCGATGCAGCCTTTCAGCTGAACCCGGGCGAGCGCTACGGCATCGTGGGCGCCAACGGGTGCGGCAAGACCACGCTGCTCAACATTCTCAGCGGCGACGGCGAGCCCAGCAGGGGCAGCGTCTCCATTCCCAAGCAGGCGCGCCTGGGGGTGCTTCGCCAGGACCAGTTCCTGTACGAAGACCAGGAGGTGCTGGCGGTGGCGCTGATGGGCCACCCGGAGCTGTGGGACGCCATGGTGGCCAAAGAAGAGCTGCTGGCCCAGGCGCACATCCACTTCGACGCCGACCGCTTCAGCGAGCTGGAGGATACGGTGCAGCGGCTGGACGGCTACACCGCCGAGGCGCGCGCCGCCACCATCCTCGAGGGGCTGGGCCTGCCGGCGGAGGTGCACCGGCAGCCGCTCTCCACGCTCTCCGGCGGCTTCAAGCTGCGCGTGCTGCTGGCGCAGGTGCTGGCCGGCTCGCCCGACGTGCTGCTCCTCGACGAGCCTACCAACCACCTGGACATCCTGTCCATCCGCTGGCTGGAAAAGTTCCTTCAGGACTTCGAGGGTCCCGTGGCGGTGATCAGCCACGACCACCGCTTCCTGGACAACATCTCCACCTACATCCTGGACGTCGACTACCAGACGGTGACGATGTACCGGGGCAACTACAGCGACTTCCTGGTGCAGAAGGTGGAAGACCGCGAGCGGAAGGAAAAGGAGATCGAGGGGCGGCAGAAGGAGATCGCGCACCACCAGAAGTTCGTCGACAAGTTCAAGGCCAAGGCCAGCAAGGCGCGCCAGGCCCAGAGCAAGCTCAAGATGATCGAGCGCAAGGTCGACGAGCTCGAGGAGCTTCCCGGCAGCTCGCGGCGCTACCCCAAGTTCCGCTTCGTGCCGCGGCGCGAGAGCGGCAAGCAGGTGCTGAAGATCTCGGGGATCAAGAAGGCG
>NZ_DATBNB010000727.1 GCF_036554565.1 Longimicrobium sp.
CCGGCGCGAAGTTGCCGATGGTGCTGCCCAGGAACGTGTGCAGCGCCGGCGCGGGCAATCCACCCGGCAGGGCGAAGGCGTCCGTAAAATCCGCCACCACCGGCACGACCTGGATGGACGGATAGTCGCCGCCGATCCGCCCCGCCGACTCGTCCAGGAACTCGGCGCTCACGTCCACCGGCACGTAGACGGACGAGTCCGCCACCGCCGTGATCGCATCCAGCACGATGCGTGTCTTCTCCGCGCTGCCCGCGCCCAGCTCCACGAGCGTCCGGGGCTGCAGCGCGCCCACCCACACGGGCATCCAGCGCGCGAGCAGCGTGCGCTCGATGCGCGTCAGGTAGTATTCGGGAAGACGGGTGATCTCCTCGAAAAGCCTCGAGCCATGCTCATCGTAGAAGAACCGAGGCGGCAGCTCCTTTTGCGGGCGCGACAATCCATCCGCCACGTCGCGCACGGCGGTGGCATCCACGGCGAGGGACGGCGGGAGGGCGAGCTCAGTCATCCTGCGCCACCCGGAATCCGCTGAAGATCTGCCGGCGGATGGGGTAGTCCCAGTTGCGGAAGGTGTTGCGGATGGCGCCCGGCCGGGTGGCCCACGACCCGCCGCGCAGCACCTTGTAGTCGGGGCCGAAGAACACCTCGCTGTACTCGGGATAGGGAAAGGTCTGGTAGCCTGGCCAGGGGGCGAAGTCGCTCGCCGTCCACTCCCACACGTCGCCGATCATCCCGTAGCAGCCGATGGGCGACAGGTTGCCCGGGTAGGCGCCCGTCTGCGCCGGCTCGAACGAGAGCTGGTCCAGGTTGGCATCGAACGGGGTCGGCGGCTCGTCCCCCCACGGATACGTGCGCTTGGTGGCGGATGCGGGATCCCACGACGCGGCCGCCTCCCACTCGTGCTCGGTCGGCAGGCGCTTGCCGGCCCAGTTGCAGTAGGCCTCGGCCTCGTACCAGCAGACGTGGCACACGGGGCGGTCCGGATCCACGGGCATCTCGCGGTCCATCGACCGCGTCCACCACGCGCCGTCGTGCCGCTCCCAGAACTGCGGCGCCACCAGTCCGGCTTCCTCGCGGTGCTTCCACCCCGCGTCGGACCACAGCGACCGTGCTTCGTATCCGCCGTCTTCGATGAAGCGCGTGAACTCGCCGTTGGTCACCGCCCACGCGCCGATGCGGAAGGGCGCCAGCTCCACCGCGTGCCGCGGCCGCTCGTTGTCGTACGCCGCCGTGCGGTCGTCCGTGCCGATCTCGACGGTGCCGCCGGGGAAGCGGACCATGCCGTCCCCGTCGGCCGCCACCGGCCGGCCCTGGGGCGTGGCGATGGCGCGCGGCGCACGGTATCGCGTGTCGTCGCCCCTCAGCTGCAGGGCCTGCAGGATGGTCTCGTTGTGCTGGTACTCGTGCTGGGCGACCATGCGGTAGACGTAGCCGCCGTCCAGCAGCCCGGGATCGGCGCGGCCGGTGTCGCCCGCCTGCACGTGGTCCAGCACGGTGCGGCGGACGGTGGCCATGTGGTCCAGCGTATCGGCCAGGCGCGGAAGGGCCAGCTGGCCGCGGACGGAGCGGGGGTTCTCGAACGGGTTGAACATCCCCGGCATCTCGCCGAACCGCACCGGCCCCTCCAGGTTGCGCACCAGCCACAGCTCCTCGAAGTGCGCGATGTGGCCCATGTCCCACACGACCGGGCTCATGAGCTTGTCGTGCTGGTTCATCAGCTCGGCCTCGGGCACGGGCGAAACCAGCAGCAGCGTGCGCTCGCGGGCGTCCTGCAGCAGGGCCGCGACTTCGCGTGGAGTGGGAGCGGGCGGGTCGGAGGACATGGAATGGGTCACGGGTGGTCGCATCGTGGCGGGATCAAGCTAGACCTGCCCGCCGGGGAACGCCACGATCTTGTGGATGATCACGGGAGGCGTGCGCGCGTGTCGCAGGTTTGTCGCACGAAAATTTGATGCCGCGCCCGGCGGGAGGGCCTCAGCCCCGCTGGGGCGACTGAAGTCGCGGCAACAAAGGCCCGAAGTCCGCCTTCGCGGACTGCTCGCGCAGTTCGGTGCATCGAGCCAGCCGAAGCGCGTCGAAGGTCTCCCCCTCCCCTGCGCAGCGGGTGACGGGGGCCGGGGGGAGGGGGCCCCGCGGCATGCGACGAAGCCTGTC
>NZ_DATBNB010000728.1 GCF_036554565.1 Longimicrobium sp.
CGCGTAGCGGCCCCGGAGCCGGGTGCCAGCCGCTCGCGCGCCCGGCCCAGCAGGTCCCGCGCGCGGTCCGCCCGGCCCGCACCCGCCTCGCCGGAGGCGCGTGAGACCAGCGCGGCGGCCTCGCGGTCCGCTTCCGCCTCCAGCGCGCGGGCGGCAAGTGCGGAAATCTCCAGCGACGACTGGCGCGCGGGGCGTCGGCCCAGGCCGGCGGCCACGCGGTCCAGCTCCGCCAGCAGGGGGCCGAGCGATGGCACCGATGTGCCACGGGCGCGGACGGAAGGCGCCACGTCGTCCAGCTTTCCCTGTCCTCGCGCCTCGGCCACGTTTATGGGGTCCACCCGCACGTTTCCGCGCGGGAACACGCGATCCGCCTGCTGCATGGCCTGGATCATCCGCAGCGCCTGGTACTGGAAGGGCAGCGACGAGTCCGGCTTCGCCAGGTTCAGCTCGCTCTCGCTGCGCCACATCAGGTTGTGCAGCGCCATCAGGTCGCGGTTCACGTCCAGGATGGTGCCCTCGTCGTGCTTGTGGCTGATCTCGTCGATCGTGCCCCGCCCCGTCGCCTCGGACGCCTCCTCCAGCAGTTCCTCCATGGTGGGGGGCTCATCATCCGCATTTCCGGCCTCCGCGTGCTCGTGCTGGGTTCCGGCCGTTTCCATGTAGCCAGCATCCAGGTCCTGTCCCTGCACCCCGGATTCGGAGCTGCGCACGTAGATCTGCTCGCCCACCACGTCGCGCAGGCGCCCCTGCTCGCGAGCCACCTCGCCGCTGCGCTTCAGCAGGTCGGCCCGTGACAAACGTGGCGCATCGCGTACCAGCCGCTCCGTCATCAGGATGATCATGCGCTGGCTCAGCACCGGGTCTTTGGGCAGCTCGGCGGGAAGGCCGATGTCGGTGTTCACCTCGTCGAACTCGTCCGGGCGCGCCACGCGGATGATGCGGGTGCGCGATACGCTCTCCCCCGGGCCCGTGACGTCGTTGCGGTCGCGCGCCACCGCGCGGATGTGCATCACGTCGCCCGGCTGGAGCTTGAGCGTCGCCAGGTCCACCACCAGCTCACCCGTGGCGGTCTTGCCGTTTCGCGACACGCGCGCGAACTGCCAGTCGCCCTCCACGAACTCGTACGATTCGCCGCTGCCGCGCGAGTGCGTCCAGTGCAGCCAGAACCCGCCGATGCCGTAATCGTCCCCCGCCGTGGCGCGAATGGTCAAACGCCCGGTTCCCTCCGCGAGGATGAGGTCCGCCGGCGGCACGGTCAGCTGCACATCCGGCGGCTGGTCGGGAAGCGCGATCAGCGGAACGATGCGGCGGTCGATCACCTCGCCGCCGGCCACCGCCTCCAGCGACAGCCCGCGCGCGTCCGCCGCCATCGTGTAATCGATCACCCACTCTCCTCCAGCCCGTCTCACCGGCAGCGCACGCCCGCCGATGACCGCGGCGCGAACGCCGTCCCAGCGGTCGGGAAAACGGCTGCGCAGGCGGATGCGGCTGCCCGCCAGAGCCGCAACCGGCTCGTCTCCCCTTCCGTCCTGCGGGCCGAGGCCGGCGTACCCGGGCGGCTGCACACGCCAGCGCAGCTCGTCGAACAGGGGCATGGGCGCGGGGGCGGCGTTCGGAAGCGTTTCCGCGCGCACTTCCGTCCACCGGCTGGCGTAGGCGTCCGCGGGATGCATCCACCGGGTCCACGCTTCACCCGCCACCTGCGGCAGCGCGATGGAAAAGATGGCGACGAACGCGCAGGCAGCCCCGAGCACCATTGCCGGTACCTTCAGGCGAGCAGGGGCGACGCGGCGCGGATCGGCTTCGATTAGGCGCCGCTCCGCATCCGCCATGAACGCGCGGACGACGACCCCGTCCGGCAGCGCGTCCGCCGCGTCGAAAGCCGTCAGCAGGCGGTTCTGCAGCGTGGGGATGCGCTCTTCCGCCAGCAGGGCGAATCGCCGGGGGGGAGGCGGGCGGAGCACCCGGTGGATGGAGAACGCGACGAAGCCCACGCCCAGCAGGGGCGGAATCCACCGCAGCGTCTCGCGCAGCACGGCACGGAGCGGGATCAGCAGGTCCACGAAGACAAGCAGAATCGCCACGGTGACGAACAGCGCCGGGGCGATCACCAGGGCGCGGAGCAGCACCGACCGCCGCCACGCCGCGCGAACGCCGCCGATCAGCCGCTCGGCCGGAGCCTGCAGCGGCCGTGGGGACGTCGCGGCGGGTGAGTGGACGATGGTGCTCATCGTGGCGCCCTGCGTCTGTAGGCCAGCAACGTTTCGATCAGCGCGACGGCGAGCGCAGCCGCGAGCAGCCATCGCCCGAACGCAATTCCTGCAGCCGCGGCCACACGAATGGCCGCAAAGG
>NZ_DATBNB010000729.1 GCF_036554565.1 Longimicrobium sp.
GTCCAGCAGCTCCAGCCCGTCGATGCCGTCGTGAAGGCCGGCCACCGTCTTGGCGCGGTAGAAGCGGCGGCCAAGCACGTTCCACAGGATGTCGTTGATCAGCGTGGACTTGCCCGATCCCGACACCCCCGTCACCGCCACGAAGCAGCCGAGGGGAATGCGCACGTTTAGCTCGCGCAGGTTGTGCTCGCGCGCGCCGCGGATGACCAGTTCGCGCCCCGGCGCCGGCTGGCGCCGCTCGGCGGGGATCTCGATGCGCCGCTCGCCGCGCAGGTAGGCGCCCGTCAGCGACTCGGGGGCGGCCGTGATGTCGTCCACCGTCCCCTTGGCCACCACCCGCCCGCCGTGCCGCCCCGCGCGGGGGCCCAGATCCAGCACGTAGTCGGCGGCGCGGATGGTCTCTTCATCGTGCTCCACCACCAGCACGGTGTTCCCCAGGTCGCGGAGCGCCTGGAGCGTTTCCAGCAGCCGCTCGTTGTCGCGCTGGTGCAGGCCGATGGAGGGCTCATCCAGAATGTACAGCACGCCCACCAGCCGCGAGCCGATCTGCGTAGCGAGCCGAATGCGCTGCGCCTCGCCCCCCGAAAGCGTCTCGGCCGAGCGCCCGAGAGTCAGGTACTCCAGGCCGACGTTCACCAGGAAGGAAAGCCGCTCGCGCACCTCCTTGAGGATGGGACCCGCGATGTCGCGCTGCAGGTGGGGAAGCGCATCCACCTCGTCGAAGAACTCCAGCGCCTCCGAGACGGGGCGCGCCACCACGTCGCCCATCGACCGGCCGCCCACGGTGACGGCCAGGCTTTCTGGCCGCAGCCGCGCGCCGTGGCAGGTGCCGCAGGGCAGGGTGCTCATGTACTCTTCCAGCGTCTCGCGCACGGAGTCGCTGGTGCTGTCCTGGTAGCGCTGCTCCACGTCGCGGATGATGCCGGCCCACTTGATCTTCTTCGGGGCGGCCCCCTTCGCCCCCGACGCCACCTTCGCCGCCGGGCCCGCCTTGCCGTCCACGCCGAACATCAGCACCCGGCGCACCTCGTCGGGCAGCTCCTGCCAGGGCGCGTTCAGGTCGAAGCCCATCGCCCCGGCCAGCCCCTCGAGAATGGTGCCGCGAAGGTGCCCGCGCGGCACCCCCCAGGGGAGCACCACGCCTTCCAGGATGGAAAGCGACTTGTCGGCCAGAACCAGGTCGGGGTTGGGCTCCTTCCGGGTGCCCAGCCCGCCGCACGCCGGGCAGGCGCCGTAGGGGGAGTTGAAGGAGAACTGGCGCGGCTCCAGCTCGGGGATGTTGATGCCGCACTCGGCGCAGGCGTAGTGCTCGCTGAACAGTTCCGGCTGCGGATCCACCGCGCCGGGCGTGTGCGCCACCACCTGGACGACGCCCTCGGCCGCGCGCAGCGCCTGCTCCACGGCGTCGGCGATGCGGGCGCGGTTGTCGGGCTCCACCGCCACCTTGCGCTCCACGAAGATGGAGATGTCGTGGTTGGCGCGGCGGTTGAGTACGGGGGGCTCCTCCAGGCGGTGCACCTCGCCGTCGGTGCGGCCGTGGGTGAAGCCCTTGCGCCGCATCTCCTCAAACAGGTCGCGGAACTCGCCCTTGCGGCCGCGCACGATGGGAGCCAGCACCTCCAGCCAGGTGCCCTCGGGCAGCTCCACCAGCCGCTCCACGATCTGCGTGGCGCTCTGCCGGGCGACGGGCTTGCCGCAGCTGGGGCAGTGGGGGGTGCCCACGCGCGCCCACAGCAGCCGCAGGTAGTCGTACACCTCGGTGACGGTGCCCACCGTGGAGCGGGGGTTCCGGCCGGCCGTCTTCTGCTCGATGGAGATGGCGGGGGAAAGGCCCTCGATGGAGTCGACGTCGGGCTTTTCCATCATGCCCAGGAACTGCCGGGCGTAGGCCGACAGCGACTCCACGTAGCGCCGCTGCCCCTCGGCGTAGATGGTGTCGAAGGCCAGCGACGACTTGCCGCTCCCGCTCAAGCCCGTGATCACGGTCAGCTTGTCGCGGGGGATCTCGACGTCGACGTTCTGGAGGTTGTGCTCGCGCGCACCGCGGACGATCAGGTTTTCTTCTGCCATCCAGACAAGTTACCGCCCGGGGGGCCGCGCTTCAACTCTCGGGGTGCACTTTTCGGGAGGTGCGGTAAGTACGGTTGGCGATCGGATGAGAGGAGGGGCGGCCCCGCCGCGGGTCCGCCCCTCCTGGTATGCCCACTCACGCCGCCGTGGCTTTGGGCGTACTTGCCCGGCGCGTTTCGGTTCTCACCGTGATGGCAGCAGGGTGCGCTCCCTCGCGCTTGGGCCGGATGACGATCTGAACTTCGCGGTCCAGGCGATTGAGGAAGACGAACAGCCGCTCGAGCGAGAACCGGTCCAGCCGCCGCCGCACGAGATCGGAGACGGTCGGCTGCGTCGTGTCCAGCAGCACCGCCGCATCCTTCTGAGTCAGCTTTCGCCGCCGGATGAGCGAGACGATGTGATGGACCAACTCGGATTTCGCGAGCAGCTCGTCCGCATCCGGCAGGTCGAGATCCGCGAAGACATTGCCCGACCCGGGAGTGTAGTCTACGTGCGCCTCGGACTCGTCCGTCATCATCCCTCCTCACTCGCGATCGGGGAACAACCGGGCGTGCAGCTGCCGAGCCGCTACGAGTCGCCCCTTGATCAATTCGATGTCTTTACGGGCGGTCGCGATCCCACGCTTGCTCTTCTTCTGGAACGCGTGGAGAACGTACACCGCGCCTTGGAAACGGACTGTGTAGACGGC
>NZ_DATBNB010000730.1 GCF_036554565.1 Longimicrobium sp.
CAGGAGACGCCGTTCTACCGCTTCCAGACGGACGACCTGTCCAGCACCCTGCGCTCCGACCTGTTCGGGGGATTGAACATCACCCTGGCGCACGACCTGTTCGAGGAAGAGCGGACGGGCTCCGGAACCGCCGCCGGCACGCGGCGCGGGCGGTTCTCGCCCTTCCTCACCCAGCTGGGAACGCAGGTGAGCTTCGGGGCCAACTCGGCGCTCTTCCGCTGGCTGGGCTTCGCCCGGGCGGACGAGGGGGAGCGGCGGACGGAGCGCGGCAACACCCCGCCCGAGGAGGGGGTTGCCCCGGTGGACCCGCCGGGCTCGCAGACGGCCACGGGGCAGGAGCTGACGACGGGAACGGGGGGCGCCGGGCCGTGGAACGTGTCCGTGGGCTACTCGCTGCAGCGCCAGCGCCGCAGCCCGCTGGACGACGTGCCCCGGCGCAGCCTGTCGGGCGACAACCAGAACCTGCGGCTGAACGTGACGTTCTATCCCACCCGCAACTGGGCGGTGAACTGGAACACGCAGTATTCCATCACCGAGAACGAGTTCGCCATGCAGGTGCTGAACCTGAAGCGCGACCTGTACCGCTGGCAGGCCAACTTCGACATCGTGCGTGCGCCCAACGGCAACACGTCGTTCTCGTTCTCGGCGCACCTGACGGACCTGCCGGACCTGAAGGCCGACTACCGGCGCCAGAACCTGGGCGGCAACCGCACCGAAGGAACCACGCGGCCCAGGACGCCCCGGCAGTAGCCGCGCGCGTTGCCGGATGGCTGGTCCCGAACGGGTGTCCCTCGCAGGCGACACCCGTTCGACGTTCATACGGGACAGGCGCGCGGAGGCGGGGCCGGCCCTCGATCAGGACAAGTGATTGTTGTACAAACGCTTGCGGTGGATGTCCCCATCCTCCCACGGGCGGAACGGCGGTTGCCTTTGCAAAGGCCGGGACCACCGAGCCCGCATCCAACCGACACAATCGGGAAAGACCCTCCCATGACGAGCACGAAACGATGGATGTCCGCCGCGGCGGGCCTGCTGCTGCTGGCCGCCTGCGACCCCACCGACCGCGGGGTGATCGTGGGCCCCGGCGACGAACCGGGCGAGCCGCGCGACCTTGCCGTGAGCTACCAGTGGGTGTTCGAGGGGTTCAACGGCACCACGCCGGCGGGCCACCCGACCGTGCAGCTCACCTGGCTTCCGCCCAGCGACTGGGACAACGAAGTGTTCCGCGTATACGGCAAGCGGTCCACCTCCAGTGCCTATTCGCTGATCGCCACCGTCACCTCGTGCACGGAGGCGGGGTGCGTGTACGCCGACCGCAACGTGCAGCACGGGAGCGCCTACACCTACTACGTCACCGCCGTGGACGAGGCCAGCGACCTGGAAACGTCCAGCGAGTTCGCCGAACAGGTGTCGGTGCCGGCCAACACCCGCCCGGCCGCGCCCGTGGCGGGCACGCCGGTGGGGCTGGACGACGCCGTGTACCTGCGGTGGACGGACAACGCCAACGGCGCCAACGTGGCCCGCTACATGGTGTTCCTCACGCAGCTGCAGGGGCAGCCGGAGCTGTACCGCGTGGGCGAGACCGACGGGCGCGGCTTTCTGGACGAGCAGGCGCAGAACGGGTTCGAGTACGGCTACCGCGTGGCCACCGTGGACACGATGGGCCACGTGAGCAACCTGAGCGCGCAGATGGTGGCGGTTCCGCGTCCGGACTTCACCGGCGAGCTGATCTACGCGCACGCGGGCGACCCCACGCAGAGCGGCTTCCGCTTCGTGACGAGCGAATCGCAGAACCCCGTCGTCGCGGGCACGTCCACCAGCGCGCACTTCCGCCTGGAGACGAGTTCCGCCGGGTGGCGGCTGGTACCGCTGAACGGCGCGCAGGTGGTGGAGTTCGGCCGCACCACGGCGCTCACCTGCGGCCCCGGCGCCGACGCGGACTGCATCGCCGCCAGGGTCGCCCCTACGACCGGGTACAGCACCGCGCCCATCGCCGTGACGCCCGAGTACAGCTACGTGTTCCGCGTGCCCGGCGCGAACGGGCAGGTGCACCACGGGGTAATCCGCGTGCAGCTGCTGGGAAGCAACCAGGCCGGGCGCGACCTGATGATCTTCGATTGGGCGTACCAGATGATCCCCAACGAGCCGCGGCTGAACGTGGCGCCCCGGTAACGGCGGTCACCACGGTGGAAACGTGATGGAGACCCGCGCCGGGCACCTGCCCCGGCGCGGGTCTTCGCGTTGCCGGTCGCGAGCGTTGACAGGCTCGTGCGGGGTGTCTAATTTCAGGGCGGCTTCCCTCCCCCAACGCGCACTGAGCAGATGCGGCAGATCGAGATCGACGGCGACAGCCTGACGCTGGAGCAGATAGAGCAGGTAGCCACGGACCTGGACACCCGCGTGGTGCTGGCCTCCGGCAGCGACGAGCGCATCCAGCGCTCGCGCGACGTGGTGGAGCGCGCGCTGGCCAGCGGCGCGGTGGTCTACGGCGTGACCACCGGGTTCGGCCGCCTGGCGGAGACGCCCATTCCGCCCGACCGGCTGGAAGAGCTGCAGCTGAACCTGATCCGCAGCCACGCGTGCGGCGTGGGCGTGCCGCTGAGCCGGGCCGAGACGCGGGCCATCGTGCTGCTGCGCGCCAACGTGCTGGCGAAGGGCTTTTCCGGCGTGCGCCCCGTGGTGGTGCAGCGGCTGCTGGACCTGCTGAACCACGGCATCCATCCCGTGATCCCCGAGCAGGGCTCCGTGGGCGCCTCGGGCGACCTGGCGCCGCTGTCGCACCTGGCGCTGGTGCTGATCGGCGAGGGGCAGGCCGAGGTGGATGGCGAAGTGCTGCCGGGGGCGGAGGCGCTGGCCCGCGCCGGGCTGGAGCCGCTTCGCCTGCGCGCCAAGGAGGGGCTGGCGCTGAACAACGGCACGCAGGTGATGGCCGGCATCGGTGCGCTGCTCGTGCGCGGCGCCGAGCGCGCGGTGGAGGCGGCCGAGGTGGCGGGCGCCATGTCGCTCGAGGGGTTGCGCGGCACGCCGGACGCCTTCCATCCCGCCATCATGCGTGCCCGCCCGCACCCGGGGCAGGCGGCCAGCGCCGAGCGCCTCCGCGCCCTGCTGGCCGACAGCGAGATCCGCGAGTCGCACCGGCACGGCGACCCGCGGGTGCAGGACGCCTACTCCATCCGCTGCATGCCGCAAGTACACGGCGCCGCGCGCAGCGCGCTGGCGTACGTGCGCCAGGTGATCGAGATCGAGGCGAACAGCGCCACCGACAACCCGCTGATCTTTCCCGACGAGGGGCCGGACGGGCTGGTGATCTCGGGCGGCAACTTCCACGGACAGCCCATCGCGCAGGTGCTGGACCTGCTGGCGATGGCGCTGACCGACCTGTGCTCCATCTCCGAGCGGCGCACGGAGCGGCTGGTGAACCCGGACCTGTCGGGCGACCTCCCCGCCTTTTTGACGCGCGACCCCGGCGTGTGCTCCGGCTTCATGATCGCGCAGATCACGGCGGCGGCGCTGGCCAGCGAGAACAAGGTCCTCTCGCATCCCGCCAGCGTAGACAGCATCCCCACCGGCGCCAACAAGGAAGACCACGTGTCGATGGGCGCGCACGGGGCCATCAAGGCCCGCCGCGTGCTGCGGAACACCGAGGGGGTGCTGGCGGTGGAGCTGCTGTGCGCCGCGCAGGCGCTGGAGTTCCGCAAGCCGCTGCGCCCGGGGCGTGGCGTGGAGCGCGCGTACCAGAAGCTGCGCGCCGCCATCGGGCACCTGGACGCGGACCGCGCCCTAGCGCCCGACATCGAGTCCGCCGCAGCGCTGGTGCGCGAGGGCGCATTGATCGATCTTTGATACTGGGGCACGCACAGCCCGGCATTCACACGAGGGGGGAGACGATGGCCACACAGCCGGCGGTCCGCGGATGGACGTACGAGGAGTTCGCCAATCTCCCCGATGATGGCAATCGCTACGAAGTCATCGCCGGAGAACTGTACGTGACCCCATCACCGACGAGCATCCATCAGCGAGTGATCATGCGCCTCGGCGCGTTGATCGAGGTGTTCACGCAGGAGCACGGGCTCGGAACGCTGTTCAGCGCGCCGTACGACGTGATCTTCGGCGAGGGCGACTATCTGGAGCCGGACCTCCTGTTCGTAAGGCGCGAGCGTGAGGAGATCGTCAAGGACCACGCGATGGTGGGCGCACCGGACCTCGTGGTCGAAGTTCTCTCGCCCTCGACCTCGCGGCGCGACCGGGGCCTCAAGCGCGAGCGGTACGCGGCGTACGGCGTCCCGGAGTACTGGATCATCGACACCGATCTGGTGAAGGTGGACGTCTACCGGCTCAGCGGCGGCGATTTGCGCCGGACGGAGGTCGCTACGGACTTCCTGCGGTGGCGCCCCGCTCCCGGTGGCCCGGAGCTGGTCATCGACATTCCGCATCTGATGCGGGCGCCCACGGACTACTCGCGCCCGCGCAGGCCGAACTAGGATCGGCTGCGGGAGCGGACGTGAATGAGCATCCCGATTTAGACTCGTCGTTTCTGCCACACCCGAAGGAGCAGCACATGGCACCGCATCCCGCCCGGCGCGGGTGGAGCTACGCGGAATTCGCCAGGCTCCCCGACGACGGCAATCGCTACGAAGTCATCGACGGAGAGCTTTTCGTGACGCCCGCACCGCAGCCGCTGCACACGCTCGTAGGCTTCAAGCTCGCGACCGTTCTGGACGCGTTCGTCGCACATCATGACCTGGGCTGGGTGATGCCTGCTCCGGTTGACGTCCTGTTCGGGGATGGCGACTACGTCCAGCCGGACGTCGTGTTCGTTCGGCGCGAGAATGGGGAATCGATCACTGATCGCGGCATCGAGGTGCCACCGGACCTGGTGGTCGAGGTGCTCTCTCCGGGAACCGCGCTCAGGGATCGCGGTTTGAAGCGCGAGCGGTACGCATACTTTGGCGTTCCGCAGTTCTGGATCGTGGAGCCTGTCCGGCAGCAGGTGGAGATATACCGCCTGGACGAAGACCCGGATCGGCCCGCGGTGGTGGCCCACGATTCGCTCGAGTGGCAACCGGTGCCGGGCGCGCCCACGCTGCTGATCAGGATTTCCGATTTCATGCGCGGCTTCACCTGACGCGCATTCACGCGACGCTGCTTTCTCCCATGACGACCATCATCGAAGCCCGCACCGTGCGCGCGCCGCGCGGCACCGAGATCTCCTGCCGCGGATGGCAGCAGGAGGCCGCGCTGCGCATGCTGATGAACAACCTGGATCCCGACGTCGCCGAGCGCCCCGAAGACCTCGTTGTCTACGGCGGCACCGGGCGCGCGGCGCGCTCGTGGGAGGCGTTCGACGCCATGGTGGCCACGCTGCGCACCCTGGCCGACGACGAGACCATGCTGGTGCAGTCCGGCAAGCCCGTAGGCGTGTTCCGCACCCACGCTCACTCGCCGCGCGTGCTGATCGCCAACAGCAACCTGGTGGGCCGCTGGGCCAACTGGGAAACCTTCCGCGAACTGGAGCGGCAGGGGCTGACCATGTACGGCCAGATGACGGCCGGCTCGTGGATCTACATCGGTACGCAGGGCATTCTGCAGGGCACGTACGAAACGTTCGGCGCGGTGGCCCGCAAGCACTTCGGGGGCAGCCTGCGCGGGACGTGGACGCTCACCGGCGGGATGGGAGGGATGGGCGGCGCGCAGCCGCTGGCCGTCACCATGAACGAGGGCGCCGTCCTCTGCGTGGACGTGGACCCGGCCCGCATCCAGCGCCGCATCGACACGCGGTACTGCGACCGCATGACGCACGACCTTGACGAGGCGCTCGGCTGGGTGGACCAGGCGCGCAAGTCCGGCCAGGCGCTCTCCGTGGGCCTCGTAGGCAACTGCGCCGAGGTGCTCCCCGAACTGGTGCGGCGCGGCGTGACGCCCGACGTGCTGACCGACCAGACCAGCGCCCACGACGCCCTGGTGGGCTACGTTCCCGCAGGCATGTCGCTCGGGGAGGCGGATGCGCTGCGCGAAGCGGACCCGGCCGGATACCAGCGGCGCTCGATGGCGAGCATGCGCGCGCACTGCGAGGCGATGGTCCAGATGCAGCGCCGCGGGGCCATCACCTTCGATTACGGCAACAACCTGCGCGGCCAGGCGCGCGACGCAGGCTACGCGGATGCGTTCGCCTTTCCCGGCTTCGTGCCGGCGTACGTGCGCCCGCTGTTCTGCGAGGGGAAGGGCCCGTTCCGCTGGGTGGCGCTTTCCGGCGACCCGGCCGACATCGCCCGTACGGACGAGCTGGTGCTGGACCTGTTCCCGGAGGACGAGCACCTGCGCCGCTGGATCACCCACGCGCGCGAAAAGGTGGAGTTCCAGGGGCTTCCGGCCCGCATCTGCTGGCTGGGGCAGGGCGAGCGCGCGCGGTTCGGCGTGGCGCTGAACGACCTGGTGGCGTCGGGCGAGCTGAAGGCGCCCATCGTCATCGGGCGCGACCACCTGGACACGGGCTCCGTCGCGTCGCCCTTCCGCGAAACGGAGGCGATGAAGGACGGCAGCGACGCCATCGCCGACTGGCCCATCCTGAACGCGCTGGTGAACGTGGCCAGCGGCGCCACCTGGGTGTCGTTCCACCACGGCGGGGGCGTGGGCATCGGCAACTCGCTGCACGCGGGGCAGGTGATCGTGGCCGACGGCACCCCCGAAACGCGCGAGCGGCTGGAGCGGGTGCTGACGAACGATCCCGGGATGGGCGTCATCCGCCACGCCGACGCGGGCTACGGCGAGGCGGTAGACACGGCCCGCGCCCACGGCGTCCGTCTGCCGATGCTGGATTGATCGAGATCGCGTGAGCCGAACGACGACCGGCTGGCCGAAGATCCGCAGAGGCGGGTGCGGGGATTGCCCTCGCCCGTCCGGATCGGGGCCGGCCGGGCGTTGATGGTGCTCCCCCTTCCTTGCCGTCGCTCTTGCCCGTCCGTATCCACATGTTCTTGAAAGTGTGTACCGCGCTGCTGCTGGCGTGCGCGGCGGCCTGCGCGCCCATCGTCACGCACACACCGCGCGTGGAGGAGGGCTTCTCGCTGTTCGCCACGGCTGGCGGCGCGGCGCGTCTGTGCGACACCCTGCGTTGCGAAACCCAGATGGTGCCGCAGCAGGGCTTTGGCGTTCGCTACGGCCAGGCGGCGACGGCCACGCGCCCCGGTGTCAGCGCGGCCGCCACGTTCTCCACGGCGATCGTATCGTCGGAGCTGGACCTGTACCTGCAGGCGCCCACCTCCTGGGGCCTGGACATGGGGGCCGGGGTGCTGACCGCGCCCACGCACGACATGCCGTACGTGCAGGTGGGGAAGATCCGCGAGGATGGGTCCGGCTGGTACACCACGCAGGGGTATGCCTTCCTGTCGTCCAGGTTCCCGGACTGGACCCTGGATTTCGATGGTCCCGCCGGCGCCGACGAGGTGACGCCGCGCTACTGGGCGCCGACGGTGGCG
>NZ_DATBNB010000731.1 GCF_036554565.1 Longimicrobium sp.
CGGCCCCTCTCCCGCAAGCGGGAGAGGGGCGAAATGCACCAGATTTCACGCGCGCACCCGATTGGAACTCGCGCCACGGCAGGCCAGTCCACGAAGGTGGACTTCGTGTGGTTGTTGCAGCGAATTCATTCGCCCGTGGTCCGCCGGGGGTCCGAGGCCGGGAACTCCGTGCCCGCTGCCGCGCCCGGGTTGTTTCCCTTCCGCGGCAAGATCCTTCGGCCCGCGTGGGATGGCGTACGGGCAAAGTGTGGCGTGGCTTGGCCTCAGGATGACAGGCTATGGTGCTTCCGCTGGCCTGGCGCACTCGGCTGCGCCTGCAGTCCGCGAAGGCGGACTTTGGGCCTTTGTTGCCGCGACTTCAGTCGCCCCAGCAGGGCCGAGGCCTCCGCTCCGTTCGGCCCTGGCGCTTCGGACGGGGGGGCGCCTCGGCCGGCACCGAGCCCGTTCGAAACACTCCCTATCCGCCCGCGACGTTCTTGTGCCCGAAGGCGAAGACGACGCCCACCAGCACGATCAGGATCACTCCATACGCCGCGGCGCCGCCGAAGTCGAAGCCGCGCAGGCTGGACAGCATCTCCACCGAGATGGGCCGCGTGCGGTGCGTGTACAGCAGGATGCTGGCGACGAACTCGCCCAGCGCCGTCACGAAGGCCAGCAGCGCCCCCGCCGCCAGCCCGGGAAGCACCAGAGGCAGCACCACGCGGCGCGCCGTCGTCCAGCGCGACGCGCCCAGCGAGGCGGCGGCCTCTTCCAGCGCGGGGTCCATCTGCCGGAAGCTGGCCAGCGCAGCCCGGGTGACCAGCGGGATGTTGCGGATGAAATACGCCAGCGGCAGGATGGCGAAGGTGCCCACCAGCACGAAGCGGCCGGCCAGCGGCTGGTGCACGTTGAAGGTGAACACCAGGGCGATGGCCAGCACCGTGCCCGGAAGCGCCCACGGCAGCGCCACCAGCGCCGACACCAGGCCGCGCCCGCGCAGCTTTTTCCGTGACATCAGCCAGGCCGCGCCGTACGCGAAGATCACGTTCGCGATGGTGGCCACGGTCGCCATGCGCAGCGAGTTGAGGATGGGCACCAGCCGCTGCGAATCGCCGAACAGACGCGTGTAGTTCTCCGCCGAGTACGAGGGCGGCAGCGTCTGCGTGGTCCACGTACCCTCGGGGACGAACGAGATCAGCAGCACCGTGGCGTGGGGGAGCAGAAGGAAGCCCACCAGCGCCGTCGCGGCGAGGGAGAGCAGCCGCCCCCGCCCGCCCGCAGCCGGCGGCGCCGCGCCCAGGCCCTTGCCCGCGCCGGTGTACTCGCGGCTGCTCTCGTACCGCTGAAGCAGCACCAGGAACAGCAACGACGCGGCGGCCAGCACCACGGCCTCCACCGCCACCAGCCCGTCCTCGCCGTTGAGTTTGCTGTTGAACAATTGCGTGGTGAGCACGCGAAAGCCGCCGCCGAAGACGTACGGCGCGCTGAACGACGCCATCGACGTCATGAACACCAGCAGCGCGGCGCCCCCCAGCGCGGGAGCCAGCATGGGCAGCGTCACCCGCCGCATGGTCGTCCACCAGCCGGCGCCCAGGGCCGCGGCGGCCTCGGCGTAGCCCGAATCCAGCCGCGACAGCCCGGCGGAGGTGAACAGGTAAAAGTAGACGTACATCGTGTACGCGTGCACCAGCAGCACCGCCCACGCGCCGGTCATCCGCCAGGGCGCCTGCTCCATCCCGAACAGCGCCTGCACGCCGCGCGTCAGGAACCCGCTTTCGCCGTAGAGAAAGAGAAAGGAGATGGTGCCCACCAGCGGGGGAAGCAGCACGGGCATGGCGGCCAGCGCGCCCAGCACCCGCCGGCCGGGGAAGTCGCGCCGGGCGAAGAGAAAGGCCAGCGGAACGCCGATCAGCGCGGAAAGGACCACGCTGGCCAGCGAGATCCACACGCTGTTCCACAGCGCCTCGCGCTCCGAGCGGCTGCCCAGGAAACGCGCGTAGTGCTCGGTGGTGAAGCGGCCGCCGTCGAGCACGCTGTCGGCCAGCACGAACAGGTTGGGATACAGCACCAGCCACAGCAGCACGAAGGCGACCACCGCCATCAGCGCGAGGGTGCCGCGCGAGGTCCGCTGTTTGTGCTTGCGTTCGCTCATCCGGCTATCGAGAAGACGTTCACGCGGAGCCGCGGAGGAAAAGGGAGAGCCGCGGAGGGATCAGAAGCCTAAAGCAGTTCTCCGCGACCTCCGCGCCTCCGCGTGAGACGGGTTTTCTAGGTCGTCGCGCGCGGCAGGGTGAGCGTGAAGGTGCTTCCCTGGCCGGGGGTGCTCTCGGCCGTCAGGTCGCCGCGCATGCCCACGGCCAGGTCGCGG
>NZ_DATBNB010000732.1 GCF_036554565.1 Longimicrobium sp.
CTGGGGCCGGTCGCCGTCACCGACCAGACCACGTCGTGGTTCGATCCCGCGGCGCGGGCCAGCGTGCGCTACGCCAAGCGCGAACGCTCGCCCGTGTCGTCGGCCACGCAGGACGTGAGGATGGACCTGTCCGCGCGGCGCTGGCAGGGGCTGAACGGCACTGGCGGCGCCATGACGACGGCTGCCCCGCTGGACGAGCTCTCGTTCCTGTACGTGCTGCGGACGCTGCGCCTGGACGACGGCGACACCTACACGATCAACCGCCACTACGAGCCCGGGCGCAACCCGGTCACCGTGCGGGTCATCGGCCGAGGCACAGTGCGCGTACCCGCCGGCGAGTTCCGCGCTATCGAGGTGGAGCTGCGGGTGCGCGACCCCAACCGGTACGGCGGCGACGGCATCATCCAGGTGCACCTGACGGATGACGCGCGCAGGATCATGGTGCGGATGGAGTCGTCGGTGCCGCGCGCCGGGCGCGTAGTCCTCTCGCTGCAGTCCGGCACCGGCGGATGCGCGACCCCGCACGGCATCGCCAGCCGCTGAAATCAGCCTGAGACTCGAAGCGGACCATCCTCACCCGGGCGGTCCGCTTCTTCGTTCCCGCTCCTGGGCCCCGTGTCAGGGATTTCTCGATCGATACCATCCACGCGGACCACACCGCGGCGCGCCTGCCCCCCCACAGCTCTTCCACGACACGCCCGACAATCCGTGCCCCTGCCGGGCCCTAGCTTGGTTGCAGTCGGAGGGACGCAGCGGCGGCCCTCCCCGCCACGGGCCGGGGGCGGATGAGATCGCCGGCCGCGCAACGGAGAAAGCACCATGCGCAACCAACTGTTCGCCGCAGCCCTGATCCTCGCGACCCCCGCGCTGCTCGCCTCGTCGGCGGCCACGCTGACCTTCGGCAACGGCAGCAAGGTGTGGGTAGAGGGCATGTCCACCGTCCGCGGCTTCCGCTGCGAGAGCACGCAGGTGACGGGCACCGCCGACGCGGCCGGCACCGAGATGAGCCAGGTGGGCCAGGCCCGCGGCGAGATCACCATTCCCGTGCAGACCCTGGACTGCCGCAACGGGACGATGAACGGCCACATGCGGACCGCCCTCAAGGCCGCGCAGAACCCCAGCATCCGCTTCCGTGCGATCTCGGTGCGGGTGACGCCCACCTCGCCCGCGCAGGGCACCGTGGCGATGACGGGCCAGCTGACCATCGCCGGGCAGACGCGCGAAGTGACGATCGACGGCACGGCGGCGCGCGAAGGCAACGGGCTGCGGGTGCGCGGCAGCGAGCGGATCACCATGACGGACTTTGGCGTGCAGCCGCCCCGGCTGATGGCGGGGACCATGAGGGTGCACGCGCCGGTGACGGTGGGCTTCGACGTGGTGCTGAGGCCCTGAACGATGATCGGGCGGCGGATGGCACCCGCCGCGGAAGTGAACGGGGGCGCACCTCCGCGCCCCCGCTGGACCGGAGACTCCGTATGACGGAGAAAGTTCGATGAAAACCCTCAATCGTACGCTGCTGATCGCGGCCGCCCTCGTGGCCGGCCCCCTCGCGGCGCAGGACATCCCCGGCGGCGGCGTGGCCACCCCGGCCGACACCACCCCGCCCGCCACCGCCGTTCCGAGGGCCGTCGTCACGGTTGGCTCGCCCGCAGCGGGAGCCATCGGCCAGTTCGAGGCACCCAAGCAGGGGCTGGAGTTCAACGGCCTGAGCATGCAGATCGGCGGCGCGTTCGCGCAGACCTTCCAGTCGCTGGACCACGAGAACACCGCCACGCCGGCCACGAAGACGGTGCTCGGCGAGATCCGCCCCGGCTTCAACCTGGCCGCCGCCAACCTGAACATCGGCGTGCAGCTGGCGCGCGGCATCCGGGTAGACCTGGAAAGCTACATGGCCAGCCGCCACCACAACGAGTTCTGGGTGAAGGGCGGCTTCGCCACCATCGACGCCTCGCCCTTCGACGTGCCCGTGCTGAACCGGATCATGGAGTTCACCACCATCCGCGCCGGCCACTTCGAGATCAACTACGGCGACGCGCACTTCCGCCGCACGGACAACGGGAACGCGCTCCGCAACCCGTTCGTCGAGAACTACATCCTGGACGCCTTCACCACCGAGATCGGCGCCGAGGTGATGCTGCGCGGGCCGCTGGGCACGTTCGTCCTGGGGGGCGTGACCACGGGCGAGAACAAGGGCAACATCAAGGACGGCGCGGTCGATGCCTCGCCGGCCTTCCTGGGCAAGCTGGGCTTCGACCGCCAGCTCACCGACGCCCTGCGCCTTCGCCTGACGGGCAGCATGTACACGGCCGAGTCGTCGCCCGCGGTAACGCTGTACGGCGGCGACCGCACGGGCTCGCACTACTGGGGCGTGATGGAAGACAGCTCGACTCTGCGCCAAGGCACGGCGTTCACGAACGGGCGCATCAACCCCGGCTTCAGCAACGAGATCCGCGCCGTGCAGCTGAACCCCTACGTGGAGTTGGGCAACCTGGAAGTCTTCGGCGTGATCGAGCGGGCCAGCGGCAAGTCGGCCGCCGAGGCGGAGCGCCGCGAGGTGAACCAGCTCGCCGGAGACGTGGTCTACCGCCTGTTCCGTGACCAGCTGTACGTGGGCGCCCGCTACAACCGGGTGAACGGCGACTTCTCGGGGCAGAAGGACCTGGAGGTGCGCCGCACGGCGCTCGCGGCCGGCTGGTTCCTGACGCGCAACCTGCTGACCAAGGTGGAATACGTGACGCAGGAGTACGACGGGTTCGCGGCAACGGACATCCGCAACGGCGGCAAGTTCAGCGGGATCCTGATCGAGGGCGTGATCGCCTTCTGATCCACGGCATCTCGGGGGCGCCGTCCCGGGTCATTCATGCGGGCCTGAAGGAACGACGGACGACAGGGTCAGGTACGCGACCTCCTTACCGGACGCGCGCACGGAGCGGGAAGCCCGATCAGGGCTCCCCGCTCCGCTTCCGTATGAGATCAACTGCGGCCTCACTCAGAGGCGCAGAGCCGCAGAGAGAAAAGCAGAGGGCACTCGAGATGGCAGTGATTCGCGCAGGACTGCGCGTATCCGTCATGGGGAGAAAAGAATTCCCTTGGACACCCTGCCGCGGCGCATTACCATACCGGGCGCGGCCCTTCAGCGGCCGCTCCCCAGCGCGTTCCTCGCCGCAGCATCCTCCGCAGGACACCTCATGACCCGACCCACCGCACTGGCGTTGCTCGCGTGTCTCGCGACCGCCGGAACGCCGGCCATCCACGCGGCCGAAACCCCGCGGGGCGACCCCGACCTCCCCGTCCTGGTGGACGAGAACCCGGATCCGCGCGTCGTGGAGGTGACGCTCACCGCCGCTCCCCTGCAGAAGTCCATCATTCCCGGCGCGCCCCGGTCGCACGGGTTCGGGTACAACGGCGGCAGCCCGGGGCCCACACTGCAGGTGCGCGAGGGCGACCGGGTGGTGGTGCACTTCCGCAACCGGCTGCCCGAGGCCACGACGGTGCATTGGCACGGGCTGCACCTGCCGTTCACGGCGGACGGAAGCCCCTTTCACCCCGTCGCGCCGGGAGAAGATTACACCTACGACTTCACCGTTCGCCGGGGGTCCGCCGGGACGTACTGGTACCATCCTCATCCCGACCACCGCACGGGGCACCAGGTGGGCATGGGGCTGTACGGAGCCGTGGTCGTCCGGGCGGATGACGACCCGCTTCCGTCAACGCTCCCCGAAAAGGTGCTGATCTTCATGGACAACCGGGTGAACGGCGACGGCGGGCTCGACTTTCCCCAGCACGGGTCGCCCCAGGCTACGGCCGACCGCGAGAACGGCCGCGAGGGCGAGGTGCTGCTGGTGAACGGACAGGTGATGCCGACGGTGAGCATCCGCCCGGGCGAGGTGCAGCGATGGCGCCTCATCAACGCCTCCGCCGCGCGCGTGCTCCGGCTTCACCTGCCCGGGCACACCCTGCTGCACGTGGGGAGCGACGGCGGCCTGTTCGAGCGCCCCGTGGAGGTGAACGAACTGGTCGTGGCCAACGCGGAGCGGGTGGAGGTGCTGGTGCGCGCCACCGGCCAGCCAGGCGCGCGCGCCGTGCTGCAGACGCTGCCGTACGACCGCTACATCCCCCAGACGCGCCCGGCGGACTGGAACCGCGCGCGCGAACTCCTGGCGCTGCAGTACACCGCCGGGCCCGCCGCCGTCCCTCCCCTCCTCCCCGTCACGCTGCGCCACGTACCCGTGCTGGACACGCTGCAGGCCACGGCCCGGCGCACCATCGTCCTGGGCCAGGGAATGATCAACGGGCGGCTGATGGACATGGGCCGCGTGGACGTTGCGGCACGGCTCGGCGCCACGGAAATCTGGGAGATCGAGAACGTAGTGGGGATGGACCACCCGTTCCACCTGCACGGGTTTCAGTTCCAGGTGCTGGACCGCGACGGCGTACCCGAGGCGTTCCGCAGCTGGAAGGACGTGGTGAACGTGCCGAAGCACCAGACGGCGCGGCTCATCGTCCGGTACGACAACTACCCGGGGAAGTGGATGTTCCACTGCCACATCCTTGATCACGAGGACCACGGGATGATGGGCGTCCTGGAGGTCCGTTAGCCATGGGAGGCTCACCCATGACCCATCGTCGGCCGATTCTCGGGCTCGCGGCGCTCGCCGCCCTCTCCACCCTGGCGGGCTGCGGAGGGCCGCTTCCCCGCAGCGACGCCGCGGACGGCGGTACGGCCCCGCTCGCCAGTGCGGGGCCGGGTCTTCCCGCCGGCGCGGCCACGCCCGAGCAGGTGATGCTCGGGCGGGAGCTGGTGATCAACCGCGACTGCGGCGCCTGCCACGGGGGCAACGTCAACCCGGCGTCGGACCGGTGGCTGGCAGGCGCCTCGGGCGAGGACGATTTCGGCAACATCGGCCCGTTTCGCTACTGGGCCGCGAACCTGACGCCCGACCCGGAGACGGGAACCGGGCGATACAGCGCCCGGCAGATCTTCAACGCCCTGCGCTACGGCCTGCGGCCCGGCGCCACGCCGGACGTGGAGATCACCTCGATGGTGCCCGGCCAGGGGAATCACCCGGCCGCGCCCAACTACCTGTCGCCCGCCATGCCGTGGATGGCCTGGCGGTTCATGTCCGACCAGGAGCTCTGGGCCATCGCCGCGTACCTGAAGCACGGCGTGCGCCCGGTGCACAACCAGGTGCGGCGGAGCGAGTCGCCGCCGGACTTCTGGGCCAGCGAGGTGACGCCCGCGAAGATCGGGACGCACGTGATGCCGCCGTTCCCCACCGCCGCCGAAGAGATGCGCGCGCCCGAGCGGGCGGCGCAGCTGATGCGCGGCCGCGAGCTCGCCGCGTCGGCGGCGTGCAGCGCGTGCCACGGAGGGGGGCTGAACCCGTCGCAGGAGGGGTGGCTGGTCGGAATGCGCGACACGACCATGGATTTCCAGATCGGCCCGTTCGTCACCCGGCCGCGCAACCTGACGCCCGACAACGCCACCGGGCTGGGACGCTTCAGCGAGCGGCAGATCTTCAACGCGCTGCGTTACGGCCTGCGGCCCGGGGAAACCCCGGACGTCGACATCACCTCGTCGGTGCCGGGACAGGGCAACCATCCCGCGAATCCCAAGTACCTGGCCCCGCCCATGCCGTGGCCCGCGTGGCGCCACATGCCCGACGAGGACCTGTGGGCGATCGCCGCGTACCTCAAGCAGGGCGTGAGGCCGGTGCGCAACCGGGTGCAGGACAGCGACGGCCCGCCGGACTTCTGGCGCGGCGAGTACACCGTGGAGAAGTATGGCGCCTGGCCCGCGCCGGCGTTCCCCACGGCGCGGGAGACGTACAAGCCGTAACCGCGGCCTCACGCACGGGCGCGGAGCCGCAGAGAGAGAGAACGGCGGAGGACCCGCGGTGGGTCCCCTGCCGTTCTGCATCTCCTCGCCGACCGTGCCTCCGTGGGGCTTGGACGCTTGCCATGGCCCTCCTATCTTCAATCGAGGTCCCCAATCGATGAGCCCCGCGCTGCCTCGCATGTTCCGATGACATTTCGCAAGTTCGCCCGCCTCCCGTCGCTCGGGATCGTAGCAGCGGTAGTGCTCGCCGCCACCTCGCCCGTACGCGCGCAGACGGGCGAACAGGCCAGCGCTCCCGCGGCCCCGCCAGCACGAGCCGTGGTGCTGGGGCGCGTGGTGGACGCGGCGACGCTGGCGCCGCTGCCCGGAGCGCAGGTTCGCGTTTCGACCGTCCCAGGCGTGGCGGTGGCCGACGCCAATGGCGTGTTCACCGTGCGCGACGTTCCGCCGGGCGACCACGAGACGATGGTCTCGCGCATCGGATACCGCTCGCGCGTGGCGGTGTGGCGCGTGGGAGAGCAGGGGTTGGAGCTCGAGGTGCAGCTGGAAGTGGAACCGCTGGTGATGGAGGCCATCAAGGTGCAGTCGCGGCGGTTCGAGCGCCGCATGAATTCTTCCGGGGCCACGGCACGCGGCTTCGATGCGAACGAGCTGAGGTCGAGCAGCTATCCCAACGCCAAGGAGTTCGTGCGGGCGCGCATGGGCATGGTAGGCGTTTCGTGCGGCGCCATGGCGAAACCCTCGGACGGCCCGCAGGATTGCGTGATGGTTCGCGGAGGGCCGACGCGCGTCTGCATCATCGTCGACGAGCGTCCGGCGTTCGGTGGCTGGTTCGAACTGGAACTCCTGAATCCGCAGGAGCTCTTCCGCGTGGACGTGATCGGCGGGGGAAGAGCCGTGCAGGTGTACACCACTGCCTTCGTGGCGCAGCTGACGGCCCGTCGCCAGTCGCCCACACCCGCCGACGTCCTGTCCATGATCGCCTGTCCGCCGCGCTGAGGAGGCCGACCCGGTCGGGCGTTCAGGCCAGCGGCAGCGTAAAGTGGAAGCGGGTTCCCCGCCCGGGCTCGCTCTCCACGCCCATCGCGCCGCCGTGCGCCTCCACGATCCCTCGCGCGATCGCCAGGCCCAGCCCCGCCCCCGCTCGCCGGGTGCTCCGCGCCTGCCAGAAGCGGTCGAACACGTGCGGAAGGTGCTCGGGCGGAATCCCCGGCCCCGTGTCGGCGACGGAGACGCGGATCTCGCCGTCTTCCGCCTTCGCGGTGACGAGGACGCGGCCCCCATGCGGCGTGAACTTGACCGCGTTGCCGACGAGGTTCGAGAGCACCTGGTGGATGCGCTCGCGGTCGGCCCACGCGGCGGGGAGATCGGCGCCGATGCTTGACCCGACCTCCATCGCCTTCTCCGCCGCCATCCCCCCCACGCCGGCGAGCACGTCGTCCACCACCTCCCCCACCTTCAGCTCCGCGGGCTCGAACGACAGGCGCCCCGCCTCGATCGCGGCGACGTCCAGCAAGTCCTGCCGCAGCCGGTCCATCTGCTGGGTGAGGTGGCGGATGGACTCGATGCGGCTCCGGACGTCCACC
This sequence comes from Longimicrobium sp., assembly GCF_036554565.1. NCBI lineage: Bacteria > Pseudomonadati > Gemmatimonadota > Longimicrobiia > Longimicrobiales > Longimicrobiaceae > Longimicrobium > Longimicrobium sp. The sequence continues at coordinate 7,426 of NZ_DATBNB010000732.1, forward strand.
TGGTCCGCGGGCAGGGTGCGCTCCAGCACCCTCGCGTGGATCTTCACCGCGCTCAGCGAGTTGCCGATGTCGTGCGCCACGATGCGCAGAACCTCGTCGCGCGCCATCACCGCGGCCTCGGCGGCGGCGCGGGCCTCCTGCTCGTTGCGCAGCAGCCGTGCGCGCTCGCCCTCCAGCCGCTTCCGCTCGATGGCGTAGCGGATGGCGCGGGCCAGGGTGCCGCCCTCCACCGTGCCCTTCACCAGGTAGTCCTGCGCGCCCGACTGCACCGCCTGCACCGCCACCGTCTCGTCCGCCAGCCCGGTCAGCACGATGATGGGCACCTCGGGCGCGGCCTCCAGCATCCGCCCCACGGTATCCATCCCGTGCGCGTCGGGAAGCGAAAGGTCCAGCAGCACCACCTCCGGCGGCTCCGTGGCCACGAGCTCCAGCGCCTCGGACAATCGCGACGCATGGACGAGGTGGAACGGCAGCGAGTGGGCTTCGCGCAGCGTTTCGCGCAGCAGGCGCGCGTCGCCGGGGTTGTCTTCCACCAGCAGGATGCGGACGGGCTCGGTCACGGCCGCGGCTCGGGAGGGAGCTTTACGATGGTGAACCAGAAGTCTTCGATGGACTTCACCACCGTGATGAACTGGTCCAGGTCCACCGGCTTGGTGATGTAGCAGTTGGCGTGCAGGTCGTACGCACGGGCGATGTCGCGTTCCGCTTCGGAGGTGGTGAGGATCACCACGGGAATGGTGCGCAGCGCCGGATCGGCCTTGATCTCTTCCAGCACCTCGCGCCCGTCTTTCTTGGGAAGGTTCAGGTCCAGCAGGATCAGGTCCGGCCGGGGCGCGTCGGCGTACCTGCCCTGGCGGCGAAGGAAGGCCAGCGCCTCCACCCCGTCGGGGGCCACCGACAGGTTGTTGTGCACCTTGCCCTCCTTGAGCGCCTCGCGCGTCAGCCGCACGTCGCCCGGGTTGTCTTCCACCAGCAGCACCTCGATGGGCTGCGACCCTGTGCGCGCGCTCATTCCGCCTCGTCTCCCGCGGGAAGGGTGAAGAAGAAGGTGGAGCCCTGCCCCTCGGCGGATTCCACCCAGATCCGCCCGCCGTGCCGCTCCACGATCTTCTTGCAGATGGCCAGACCGATTCCCGTTCCGGCGTACTCGGCGCGGGTATGGAGGCGTTGGAAGATCACGAAGATGCGCTGCGCATACTCCGGCGCGATGCCGATGCCGTTGTCGCGCACCGAGATCACCCACTCGCCGTCCCTGCGCTCCGCCGAAACGTGCACGCGCGGAGGCTCGGCGCCGTGGAACTTCAGCCCGTTGCCCACCAGGTTCTGCAGCACCTGGCCCATCTGCACGGGGTCCGCCGCCACGGTGGGGAGCGGGCCGGCGGTCACTGTGGCCCCGCTTTCCTCGATGGCCGTCCGCAGCACATCCAGCGTGCGCCGGAACACCGCCTCCAGGTCTGCCCGCTCCACCGCCCCGCCGCCCTTGCCCACGCGCGAGTACGCCAGCAGGTCGCCGATCAGCGCCTGCATCCGCGTCACGCCGTCCACCGCGTAGCCGATGAACTCGTGGGCGTCGTCGTCCAGCTTGTCGCGGTAGCGGCGCGCCAGCAGCTGCGTGTAGCTGGCCACCATCCGCAGGGGCTCCTGGAGGTCGTGCGAGGCCACGTAGGCGAACTGCTCCAGGTCGGCGTTGGAGCGGGCCAGCTCCTGCGCCTGCCGCGCCAGCGCATCCTCGGCCCTCACGCGTTCCGTCACGTCGCGCAGCACGGCCGTGTACAGGCGCTTGCCGCCCACCTCCAGCTTGGATATCGAGGCGTCCGCAGGAAACACCTCGCCGCTCCACCGGCAGCCGGAAATCTGCCCGCGCTCGCCCATCCGCCGCGCAACGATGGGCGAGTCGCCGAACTCGCGCACGCGGGCCTCGTGGTCGGCGCGGTGCTGTTCCGGGATCAGCATCTCCACGCGTTCGCCCATCACCTGCTCGGCCGCGTAGCCGAAGGTCTGCTCGGCGCCCTGGTTGTAGAAGACGATGCGCTGGTCCTCGTCGATGGAGACGATCGCGTCGGACGAGATGGAGATGATCCCCGCGAACTTGGCCTCGGAGAGCCGCAGCGCCTCCTCTGCCCGGGCGCGCTCGATCACCCGGCCCACCTGCGTGCCCACGTTGGCCATCACGCCCATCAGCGCCGGGTCCGGCGCCAGGGGACAGTCGGCGAAGAACTCCAGCACGCCCGCCACCTCGCGCCCCACCAGCACGGGAAAGGCCACCGCGGAGTGGATTCCCTCGTCAGCCGCCACCGTGCGGACGAACTCCGGGTCGCGCCGCACGTCCTCGATCCATCCCGGCTCGCCGGTGCTCAGGACGCGGCCCGCCAGCCCCTGGCCAGCGGCGAAACGCGTCTGCCGCGTCACCTCGCGGAGCCGAGGGAAGCGCGACGGCGCGGCCAGGTGCCAGATGCCGGTGGGCGCCAATTCGCCCTCGGCCTCCACCAGGTACGCATGTCCCGCGGGCCAGCCGGTGTGCCGGCAGACGGCGTCCAGGCACGTCTGCAGGGCGCCTTCGACGCTCGTGGACTCGTTCGCCGCGACGGCCACCACCTGCAGCAGCCGGACGAGGCCGGGCTCTTCGGTGGACGCGTCGCGGATGGGGGACGGATCGGTCATGCGGGCTCTTCGATTCCCTGATGCGAGTTCGGCCAGAACTTAGGGCGCCACGGGCGGCGCGAACAGGATTCGTCTACCGGCCGCGACCCACGCAAGGCGCGGATGCGGAAACTTCCCCACACGCCATTCCTGCGGCTCCCGGCCACGCGCGGCGCTCGGCGCGGCTAGCTTCAGGGCAGATCGCGCGAACTCCGGCTCGCGCCCATGCACGGTCAACTGGGGAGAAGCAGGCGATGAAAACGGCTGCCGCGCGGGCGCTGCGGGCGACCACGGTGCGCGACGTCATGAGGATGCAGATGGTGACCGTCGTCCCCGAGATGACGCTGCCGGAACTTGCGCAGACGCTGCTGGAGTCGGGCGTGCGCTCGGCCCCCGTGCTCGCGCCGACGGGAAAGATCCTGGGCGTGGCGTCGCAGACGGAGCTGGTGCGCCTGTCGGCGGGCTCCGGAGCCGCGCCGGAGCGCCTGCGCGTTCGCGACGTCATGGGGCCGGTGGGCCCCACCATCGCCCCCGACGAGCCCCTGCCCCGCCTGGTCCGGCGCTTCGTCCGCGAGCGGGTGCAGCGCGCGCTCGTCGTGGAAAACGGCATCCTGCTGGGGATCGTCACCCCCATCGACGTGCTGACCGCCATCGACGAAGCGCACTGAGCCGAAAAACCGGTTTTCACGCGGAGGCGCGGAGGGAAAGAGAGAGCCGCGGAGAGGTGCGAAACCCCTCCGCGGCTCATCCGTTCCTCCGCGCCTCCGCGTGACCTTACGCCGGCTTCAACATCCCCGTTTCCAGCGCCAGCTTCACCAGCTCGGCTCGGTGGGTCAGCCCCAGCTTCTGCATCATCCGGGCGCGGTAGGTGTCCACCGTCTTGGGCGAAAGGAACAGCTTCTTGCCGATCTCGGCGCTGCTGTAGCCCTCGGCAGTCAGCGTGAGCACCTCGCGCTCGCGCTCGCTCAGCTTGTCGAGCGGCCCCTCTGGCTGCGGCTCGCGCGCCTGCTGGTACTTGCGCAGAAGCACGCGTGTGGCGCTGGGATACAGGAACACCTCGCCGCCTGCGACGGTCCGGATGGCGGTCAGAAGGTCAACGTCCGCACTCGTCTTGCGCACGAATCCGCTCGCTCCCGCCTCAAGCACCGGCAGCAGGAACTCGTCCTCGGTTTGCGAGGTCAGCACCAGCACCCGCGCGCCGATCTCCAGGGCGGCGATCTGGCGCGTGGCCTCGAGCCCGTCCATCCCGGGCATCGCCAGGTCCATCACCACCACGTCGGGCCGCAGCAGGCGCGTCTTTTCCACCGCCTCCTCGCCGCCGGCCGCCTGCCCCACGACCTGGAAGTCGTCCTCCAGGCCGAGCAGAGCGTCGAGCCCGCTGCGCAGCACGGCGTGATCGTCGGCAAGCAGGATGCGGATTTTCGATGACATCTTCGGATCCGATTCATGACGGGTGGCGCTCTCGAGGAACGCGGTGAAGATAGCGCGCCACGCGGCCGCCGCGGGTCCGGGGAACCGAATCATCATTGAGGGGAGTTCCCCCACACGCAGGGCAGCGAAGGAGGTGAGCCTGGGTCGACGAGTTCTCACGGCAATGGCGAGAAATCCCGGCCTTGCTCCCGCCATGGGAACAGACTAAGCTTGTGACATGCGTATCATCGCACGAAGCACGTTGCGCCAGTTCTGGGAAAACCACCCTCGAGGTGCAGAGGCCGAGACCGCGCTCCAAGTGTGGTTCAGCACAGTGCAGCGGGCAGACTGGGCGGCTCCGGCCGATGTTAAGTCAACGTACGGTGACGCGAGCATCCTGAAGGACAGCCGCGTCGTATTCAACATCGCCGGAAATCGCTTCAGGCTGGTGGCCCGCATCAACTATGCTTACTGGGTCGTGTACATCCGGTTCGTGGGCACGCACGCAGAGTACGACGACATCGACGCGGAGACGATCTGATGAGCCTCGCCATTCACCCGATCCGCACCGAAGGGGACTACAGGGCGGCCCTCGCCCGAGTCGACGCCCTGATGAACGCGGAGCCTGGAACCCCGGACGGTGACCATCTGGACGTGCTGGTGACGCTGATCGAGGCGTACGAGGCGCGCCACTGGCCCATTCCGGCGCCCGATCCTATTGAAGCCATCCGCGTGCGCATGGAGCAGCGTAATCTGCATCCGCGTGACTTGGAGCCGATGATTGGCTCCCGCGGCCGCGTTTCTGAGGTGCTCTCTCGCAAGCGCCAGCTGACCCTCCCCATGATCCGCCGACTGGCGAAAGAACTGGATCTTCCCGCGGACGTGCTCATCCAGGAAACGCAGGGAATCCCGGCACGCGGACGCGACGCGGCGTAGCAGGGTGTGCGGGACAACAAATCGGAGAACCCGCCGGCCACGTAGCCGAGCGGGTTCTTCTGCTTCTGCGGACCGAGCCCGCCAGCATCACCCCGGGTCGCCGCGGTCTCGCATGCGGGCGGCGATCTTGGCTTCGTAGCCGCGGTCCGTGGGCTCGTAGAAGCGCTGGTCGGCGATGTCGTCGGGCAGCGTCTGCAGGGGCGTGTAGCCGCCCGGATAGTCGTGGGCGTACTTGTAGCCCTCGCCGAAGCCCCACTCCTTCATCAGCGACGTGGTGGGGTTGCGCAGGTGAAGCGGAATGGGCGCGTCGGGGTGCTCGCGCGCGGCCTGCGCGGCGGCGCCCCCCGCCAGGTACGCGCGGTTCGACTTCGGCGCGTTCGCCACGTACAGGATGGCGTTGTACAGCGGCAGCAGCCCCTCGGGCACGCCCAGGCGCTCGTACGCCAGCATGGCGTTCACGCACACGATGCCCGCCTGCGGGTCCGCCAATCCCACGTCCTCGTACGCGGCGGCCACCAGGCGGCGGAACACTGTCTTGGGGTCTTCGCCCACCTGGATCATCCGCATGGCCCAGTACAGCGCGCCGCTCCCCGTGCTCGCGCGCAGCGACTTGTGGAACGCCGACAGCATCTCGTACATCAGCGAGGTGTCGTAGCGCGCGGTGGGCCGCTGCAGCGCCTCGCGCACGTCCTCGGGCGTAATCGCCCCCGTGCCCGCCAGCCGCGCCGCGATCTCCAGCCCCGTCAGCGCCTGCCGTGCGTCGCCTCCCGTGTGGCGCACCAGCACGTCCTCGGCCTCGGGGTCGATGGAAACGCCCGCGCCGCCCAGCCCTCGCTCCTCGTCCCCCAGCGCGCGGCGGACCACGCTGCGCACGTCGTCCTCGCTCAGCGGCTCCAGCACCAGCACCCGCGAGCGAGAGAGGACGGCGGGGTTGATCTCGAACGCCGGGTGCTCCGTCGTGGCGCCTACCAGCGTCATCAGCCCCGACTCGATCCACGGAAGAAGGAAGTCCTGCTGCCCCTTGTTCAAGCGATGGATCTCGTCCACGAACAGCAGCGTGCGCTGGCCGGCCTTCTTCCGCAGCTCGGCCTCCTTCACCACCTCGCGCAGCCGCGGCACCCCCTCACTGACCGCGTTGAAGGGAAGGAACGAAAAGCCGCTCTCCCCCGCGATCACCCGGGCGAGCGTTGTCTTTCCGCTGCCCGGCGGGCCGTGCAGGATCAGGTTGGGCAGGTGCCCCGTCGCCAGCAGCTTCCGCAGGGTGCCGTCCGGCCCGGCCAGGTGCTGCTGGCCCACGATCTCGTCCAGCGTGCGCGGCCGCATCCGCTCGGCCAGCGGCGCGGACGACTCGGCCGGGGGCGGCGCCGCGGCGGCCTTCTTCACGGGCGGCTGGGCCTCGCCGAACAGGGACAGGTCGCTCACGGGTGCACGTAGCGGCGAAGGACGAGGTAGGTGGCGTAGAACAGCCCCGCGCCCAGGAACACGGCCAGCGCCGATCCGCGGCTGGGCTTCTTCTGCACCTCGGGCACCAGGTTCGATGCGCCCACGTACAGCGTGACCCCCGCGCTCAGCGCCAGCCCCGTGGTGGAAAGCATCTTCACCTGCGACGTCAGCAGCACGCCCAGCACGGTGGAAAGGCCCAGCAGCAGCACGGCCACGATGGCGCGGCGGCGCGAGTTGCCGCTGGCCAGCATGATGGAGGCGACGGTGACGCCCTCGGGCATCTTGTGGATGAGGATGGCCAGGAACACCAGCAGCCCCAGCCACTCGCCCACGGCGAAGCCGCTGGCGATGGCCACGCCGTCGAAGAAGGTGTGCAGCAGCAGCCCCAGCAGCGCGGCGGTCCCCACCCAGGGGTTCACCATCGCGTGCTGGTGCGTTTCCTCGCCGAAGTGGAAGTGGGGGGTAAGGACGTGCTGCGTCAGGTGAACGAGCAGGTAGCCCACCAGCACGGCGATCGCGGCGTTGGGCCCGGCCTCTACGGCGTGCGGAATCATCCCCACCAGCGCCGTGGCGATCATGAAGCCGGCACCGAAGGCGATCATCAGGCGCTGCGTGGCCCGCCCGGTGTTCGACGGGGCGGTGATGATCAGCCCGCCGAGCAGATTGGCCCCGGCCGCGGCCAGGGCGTACAGCAGCGCCGTATTCAAGTTGCCAGCGGTCCCGCGTACGGTCGGAGAAGAGGGGTGCGAACGGCGGCAAAGTGGCCGCGCGACGCGAGCGCTGTCAACCGCCGCGTCCGTCCGCGCTGATGGTCAGCCGGCCTCGAGCACCACGAAGGCGGCGGCGGTGTCGTCGGTGTGCGTCATCGACAGGTGGATGCGGACGATCCCCCGCTCCGCCGCGATCTCCGCCGCGCGCCCCGTCAGCCGCAGCGAGGGCGCGCCGGACGGGGCCGACACCACCTCTACCTCGGTCCATCGTCCACCGAGTCCCCACCCGGTGCCCAACGCCTTGAAGAACGCCTCCTTGGCCGCGAACCGCGCCGCGAACGATTCCGTGGGCGACTTCGATACCGCGCAGCGCTCCGCCTCGCCCGCGGTGTAGAAGCGAGCGATGGCAGCCGGGCCGCGCCGTTCCATCAGCTCGCGGAAGCGGGGGATGTTCACCATGTCGATGCCGATGCCGGCGATCACGTGCGCACCCTTGCGCGGGGGGACGGCGGGCGGCGACCTTGCCGGCCTGCGCGCGCTGGGAGGGATGCGGCACGGGTTTGGCGAAACGGCTCCGCACCGGCGGGGCGGCTGGCCGGAACTGGATCTGGAATCGAAGAGCGAGGAGACGTGGCCCGGAATCCCTGGAAGAACCGGTTTCGCCTGCTGACGCCGGTAATCATCGGTCTCATCGCGGGAATTTTCATGGGCTGGGTGCTGGTGCAGCTGCTGATCCTGCGCTGACCGCCGGCCGCGCCGGCCTGCCGTGGTGCGAGCAGAAGAGACGCCCCCGCGGGCGTCTCTTTCCGTTCCATCCCGCGCCCTACCGCACCAGCACCCGGTAGCCGTGCGCGGGAATGTTCAGCCGCCCCGTGGCGCCCAGCTGCACCCAGTCCTTGCTGAACCAGTCGGTGTACGCGCCGGGGTGCTCCAGCCCCTGGTACCCCACCGCCGCCGTCCGGTCACCGAAGTTGACGGCCACCAGCACCGTGTTGTTTCCCTCCGTCCGGGTGAAGGCGTACACGCGGTCGCCGCCGTCCGTCTGCAGCTTTACCTGCGGCGCGCCCCACGGGCCGTTGCCCAGCGCCGGCTGGGTGTGCTTCAGCCCGAACATGGCCGAGTAGAACGGGGCCAGCGACGGGCCGCTCCAATCCACCGTGTCCTTCTCGAAGAAGCGCAGCCGCTTGTTCAGGCTGGCCTCCTGGCCGGAGTACAGCAGCGGGATGGAGTTCTGCGCCGTGGCGCTCAGCACGAAGGCCGCCAGGTGGTTGCGGCCCATGCGCTCGAACTCCGTGCCCTGCCAGCTGTTCTCGTCGTGGTTGCTGGTGAACGTCAGGCGGTACGCGCCGCGGCCGTACAGGCTGTCCTGCCGGGCGAAGTAGGGGTCCAGCTCGCCCGTGCCCTTCTTCCCCTGCGCGATCTCGTTCAGCAGGTGGTGCATCTCCCACGCGTAGGTGGCGTGGAACCACTGGTGAAGGCGCGGGTCCTCGGCCTCGGCCAGCAGGAACAGGTCGGGCCTGGCGGACAGGAGCGCGGGGCGGGCCTCGGCCCAGAACTCGTACGGAACGCCCCACGCCACGTCAGCGCGAAAGCCGTCGATGCCCATCTCGTCCAGCCACCACCGCATCTCGCCGATCATCGCGCGGCGCATGTCGGCGTTGCCGAAGTTCAGGTCGGCCACGTCGGTCCAGTCCGTTTCCTTGCCCTGCTGGTCCAGCGGATAGGAGATGGAGCCGTCCGGGCGCAGCGTGTACCAGTTGCGGTGCTCGCGCGTCCAGGCGTGGTCGTGCGCCGTGTGGTTGGCCACCCAGTCCAGGATCACCCGCATCCCCTGCCGGTGCGCCGCGCTGACGAACCGCTTGAAATCCGCCTCCGTCCCGTGCTCCGGGTTGATGGCGGTGTAGTCGCGGATGGAGTAGTAGCTGCCCAGCCCGCCCTTGCGGTTCTGCACGCCGATGGGCTGAATGGGCATCAGCCACAGGATGTCGACGCCCAGCCCCTTCAGCCGGGGCAGGTGCGGCTCCAGCGCGGCGAAGGTGCCCTCGGGGGTGAACTGGCGCACGTTCACCTCGTAGATCACCGCGTTGCGCGACCACGCCGGATAGAACGACGCGTCGGCGCCGGGAGGGGAAAGCGCGATGGCGGACGGCGGAGCGCCCGCCGCGGGCGCGGTGACGGGTGCGGGCGGCGCCGCGCAGGCGGCCAGCGCCAGGACGGCGGATATGCGAAGCAGGGCTGTGTTCATCGGCAAACGGCGGGTGTCGGGGAGAACGAGTCGGGCGGCGGATGAGTTAACGGTTCCCGCGCCGATTGTCCACCTCGGGGCCGCGGAACGGCGCGGCGAAACCCTCGCGCCCGTTCTGGCGTACCTCACCGCGGCGCACCGCACTTGCCAACGCTCCCGGACGTGCTAGAATTGCAGCATGTAGGAAGCCCGGCCCATTCCGCACCCGCAGGAGCCACCCGGAATGCCGTTCTCGCCCGTTCGATCCTGTCTGGCCCTCGCAGCCGCCGCGGCGCTCTCCGCCTGCGGCGGTACGACCCCGGAGCCCGTCGCGGCCGCCCCGGCGCCCGCACCCCAGCCCGTCTCCACGCCTCAGCCGGCTTCGCAGGGCGGCGGCATGACGGCGCTGGACGTGGCGCGCCACCCGTGGGTGCCCGCGGACGCCGAGTTCATGACGGGGATGATCGGCCACCACGCGCAGGCCATCGAGATCTCGCGCCTGGCACCGACGCGCGCGCAGAGCCCCGCCGTCAAGCGGCTGGCCGAGCGGATCATCAACGCGCAGGAAGACGAGATCGCCACCATGCAGCAGTGGCTGCGCGACCGCGGCCAGCCGGTTCCGGATGCGGCGCACGCGCACCACGCGGCCGGGCACGCGATGATGCCCGGCATGCTGACGCCGGAGCAGGTGGCCCAGCTGCAGCGGGCCACCGGCGCCGGGTTCGACCAGCTGTTCCTGAACCTGATGATCCAGCACCACCGCGGGGCCGTGTCCATGGTCCAGCGGCTGTTCGGAACGCAGGGCGCCGGCCAGGACGAAACGGTGT